>JAZRCD010000286.1:0-3015 GCA_045635425.1 Ructibacterium sp.
TAAGGAGCATTATGGCAAAATGATTCACACAGCCAATGATCTTTGCCAAGATATTTTGGAACGTGCCTTAGTTGCAATGGTGCCCAGTGAAGGTTTTGGTATTGACGGATATGTACGTTTGTCCTATGCAACATCCATGGATGTTATTACGACAGGTCTTGACAGAATTGAAGAATATTTACAGGGTAAATGTAAATAACACCCTTAAAACATTGAGGTGAGTACAATGAAAATCGGTTTAATCGGCGCAGGAAACATGGCAACCGCTTTGTTATGTGGTATGCTTGATTCCGGTATTGTGTGTGAGAATAACGTAATGATTTCAGATCAAAATACCGAAAAACTTTCGAATTGGCAAGAACGTGGGGTCTTAACAACCACGGATAACAGGACTGTTGAAGATTTTGCAGATATTATTATTTTTGCGGTGAAGCCTAAAATTATGGAAGTTGTGTTAGCTCAGATGGAGGGCGTACAGTCAAAAATCTATGTATCTATCGCAGCAGGCGTTACAGTTGCCTTTTTAGAGAGCAAACTGGGTTTTAATAAGAAAATTGTACGTACCATGCCGAACACTCCGTCGCAGGTTGGTTGCGGAATGACGGTGGTTACGCCCAATCAAAATTTAACAGATGACGAAACGAAGATGGTTCTTAGTTTACTCGATAGTGTTGGCAAAACCTTAATTTTGCCGGAGCATGAGTTGGAAATTGCCACTGCTATTCACGGAAGCAGCCCTGCCTATATCTATATGATGATTGATGCTATGGCGGATGCAGGTGTGCGCTATGGATTAACCAAAGAAAATGCATTGCTTCTTGCTGCCAAGGCAGTAGAGGGGAGTGCGAAAATGGTTATGGAAACCGGTGTTCATCCCGAAGAATTAAAAGATAGGGTTTGTTCGCCCGGTGGTACAACCATAGCGGCAGTTTGTGAATTGGAACGGACCGGATTTCGGAATTCAATTCAATCTGCCATTGATGCTTGTATAAAACGAAATCAAGAGATGAAGCAATAATCGCACAGAAACCGAGGGGAAGAAGATATGTTTTATTATATTTCCGGACAATTGGTACAGAAAACAGATACTTATGCGGTGGTAGATGCCGGAGGAATCGGTTATCGAATTTTTTCTACCATGAACTCACTGCAAGATATTGGTGATGTTGGAAATAATGTCACATTGTATACGTATCTTAACATAAAAACAGCTTCGGATATTTGTTCCCTCTATGGTTTTTCAACTATGGAAGAAAAGAATATTTTTGAGATGATTCTTGGAGTTTCCGGTGTTGGAGCCAAAACGGCTGCTAGTTTGCTTTCGAATATTTCGCCGTCTAAGTTTGCATTATGTGTTGCAACCAATGATGCGAAATATCTTGCAAGTAACACGCCGGGGCTTGGACCCAAAGGTGCACAAAGAATCATCCTTGAATTAAAGGATAAGTTTAAGGGGATGGAACTTTCGGATATCCCCCAAGAAGAAATTTTCACTTCAACGCCTGAAAGTGACAATGAGGCAGTTTCTGCATTGATGGTGCTTGGTTATTCTGCTCAGGAAGCAAAGAAGGCGTTGCAAGGTGTTACAGGCTCGGTTGAGGAAATGGTTAAGATTGGATTGAAAAATCTGCTGAAAGGGTAGGTTTAACCGAGCGGAGGAAAATTATGATGGATGATGAAAACAGAATTATTACATCGGCCGAGATGATGGAAGATGGAGAAAATGAAAAAAGCCTTCGACCGAAAGCGCTTCATGAATACATCGGGCAAACCAAAGCGAAAGAAAACTTGAAAGTTTTTATCGAGGCGGCAAAAAAACGTGGCGAAGCATTGGATCACGTTCTTCTTTACGGTCCTCCCGGGCTAGGTAAAACTACATTAGCAGGGGTTATTGCTAATGAAATGGGAGTGAATTTAAGAATTACTTCTGGCCCTGCCATTGAAAAACCGGGTGATCTTGCAGCCCTTTTGACCAATCTTGGGCAAGACGACATTCTCTTTATTGACGAAATTCATCGGCTCAATCGAAGTGTGGAAGAAATCCTTTATCCGGCGATGGAAGATTACGCTTTGGATATTATTATTGGAAAAGGTCCGTCCGCCCGTTCCATTCGATTGGATTTACCAAGGTTTACATTAATTGGTGCAACCACCAGAGCCGGAGCACTTGCGGCACCTTTACGGGACCGTTTTGGTGTTATCAGTCGTTTGGAAATGTATTCGAAAGAAGAACTTGCCACGATTATCAATCGAAGTGCAGATATACTTGAAATTTCTATTGATCCGTCAGGTGCTTCTGAAATCGCATCCAGATCCAGAGGCACCCCAAGAATTGCAAACCGACTTTTGAGACGGGTGCGTGATTTCGCCCAGGTGATAGCCGGTGGAGTGATTACGGGCGAGGTTGCAGATCATGCACTTGCGAAATTGGAAATCGACAGTCTAGGTTTAGACTCATCGGATAAGAGGATGATTCAAACGGTAATTCAGCATTATAATGGTGGTCCTGTTGGACTTGATACCTTGGCGGCAACCATTGGTGAAGAAAGTGATACCATTGAAGATGTTTATGAACCGTATTTGATGCAGATTGGATTTATCAATCGCACGCCTCGCGGAAGAATGGTTACCAAGCGTGCATATGATCATTTTGGAATTCCTTTTATGCAACAGGATTCTGCAGATAATATTTCTATGTTTGAAGAGTGAAGGGAGAAGAAGCATGGCTAATAAGGAAAAGTACTATATTACAACAGCAATTGCATATACTTCAAGAAAGCCCCATATCGGCAATACTTATGAAATTGTTTTGACCGATGCAATTGCAAGATTTAAGCGTTATATGGGATATGATGTGTTTTTCTGTACCGGTACAGATGAACATGGTCAAAAAATTGAAGAATTGGCGAAGGAAAAGGGTGTGAGCCCTAAGGAATATGTAGATGGAGTTGCTGCGGAAATCAAAAGCATTTGGGATTTGATGAACACCAGTTACGACAAGTTTATCCGTACAAC
>JAZRCD010000287.1:0-4214 GCA_045635425.1 Ructibacterium sp.
ATGTGCCCGATGGCGCATTTTATCAACATTGTATGCTCTGTGTTCTTAGGACATTGGTATTCGCTTTTGTGCGCCACGCTTATTGGTGTGATTCGGATGGCAACCATGGGGATACCTCCGATTGCTTTGACAGGTGCAATATTCGGAGCTTTTTTATCAGGAGTTTTTTATCGTATGTCCAAAGGAAACATTATTTTTGCGGTACTGGGAGAAATCATCGGGACGGGAATCATTGGTGCCATTGTATCCTATCCCGTCATGAATTTTCTCTGGGGAAAGGAGGGACTTAGCTGGCTTTTCTATGTTCCGTCTTTTATCTGCGGAACCTTGATTGGAGGAAGTATTGCCTATGTGTTTTTGCGCAAGCTGGCGGATAATGGCATGCTTTCAAAAATACAAAAACAGCTCTCTGCAACATGTTATCAGAATAAAAGCAGTTTGTTTTCGGATACGTTGGTGATTGCCGCTTTTGGGGCTATTCTGTTTGTGGCACTGGAGCTTGCATCCAATATATTCTCCCTTACCTCGCCGATATTTGATGTTTTGCCCTATCTGTCTCTTGCTCTTTGTATGATTGCAGCATTCGTCTATTATATTTGGAGGAGCGTGAAAAAAGGTGATAGATAAAATCTGCAGTATCCGGGAACGTGTTTCGGAATATAACCCCTTGATTCATTGTATCACAAACCCCATCTCTATCCATTCCTGTGCCAATGTAATCCTTTCTGTTGGAGCAAAGCCAATGATGGCAGAACACCCCAAGGAAGTTTGTGAAATTACCAAAACCGCGGCTGCATTGATGCTGAATGTGGGGAATATCACAGATGCAAGAATGGAATCCATGATGATGGCTTTGGAAACGGCGGAAAACAAAGGAATCCCGGTCTTGTTGGATGCTGTAGGCGTGGCCTGTTCATCGTTCAGGCGCAAGTATGTTAAAAGGCTTTTAGACATAGCAACGCCCTCTGTGATCAAAGGAAATTATTCGGAAATCGTGGCATTGCATAATGAAAACTATACTTCTCCGGGTGTGGATGCCGACGGATCTCTGGATGAGGAATATGTTGTCAAGGTGGCAAAAGAACTTGCACTTCAATACCGGACGGTGATGCTTGCTACGGGAAAAACCGATATGATAACCGATGGAACCAGGGTTGTGTATAGCAAGAATGGAACGCCGGAGCTTAGCGTTGTTACCGGAACGGGCTGTATGCTTGGAAGCTTGTGTACTGCGTTTATGACAGGGGCAAAACCTATGGATGCAAGCATTGCCGCCTGTTGTTATTTCGGTATATGCGGAGAGCTTGCAAGAACAGAAAAAGGCAATGGAAGTTTTATGGTAAATCTGATGGATAGAATTTCCACCCTTGGCAGAGAGGAAATAAAGAAATATTTGAAAATGGAGGAACGATAGGTTGAAAGCAGATACAAGGTTATACGTTATCACCGATAGTACAAATTATAAGGAAGAAGAATTCCTTTTCCGGATAGAAGAAGCGCTGAAGGGGGGAGCAACCCTTCTTCAGCTTCGGGAAAAAGAAAAATCCACAAGAGAATATCTTGCACTTGCCCAAAAGGTTCATCGTGTAACACAACAATATCATGTTCCCCTTATCATCGATGACAGAGTCGATGTTGCATTGGCGGTAGAGGCAGAGGGTGTTCATGTGGGACAAAGTGATATGCCCGTTTTTCTTGCAAGAAAACTGATGGGTGATAGAAAAATCGTGGGTGCAACTGCCAAAACTGTTAAGCAAGCAAGGGAAGCCTGTGAACAAGGGGCTGACTATCTCGGTGTCGGTGCAATTTATCCTACCACTACAAAGGTTAAGACAATTTTGACTTCTACGGATACCCTGCGAGATATTTGCCAAAGTGTTCCTATTCCGGCAAATGCCATTGGTGGTCTTAACAAGGACAATATTGATATCCTGAAAGGAATCCCCATTGGAGGAATTTGTGTGGTTTCTGCTATTATGAAGGCAGAAAACCCCCAATTGACAACCATGGAACTGATTGAAAAAGCAAAGGAGCTGGGAATATGGGAAAAGGTGGACAGATGAAGACGGCATTGACCATTGCCGGCAGCGATTCCGGCGGCGGTGCAGGTATTCAGGCGGATATCAAAACCATGACCATGAACGGGGTTTATGCCATGAGTGCGATTACCGCACTCACCGCACAGAATACCCTTGGCGTAAAAGCGATTTTGGAGACTGCGCCGGATTTTTTGAAAGCACAATTGGATGCGGTGTTTGAGGATATCTTCCCGGATAGCGTAAAAATCGGAATGGTGTCGTCCGGTACGTTGATTCAGGTGATTGCGGACAGGCTTCGGACTTATCATGCAAAAAACATTGTAGTGGATCCGGTTATGGTAGCCACAAGCGGCTCAGCATTGATCAAGAGTGATGCCGTCAAAACATTGGTTACAGAACTTCTTCCCATAGCAACGCTGGTCACTCCGAATATTCCGGAAGCAGAGGTTTTAACGGGCAGAACAATCCGCAATGCTGAAGATATGATGGAAGCGGCGGCGATGATGGAGAAAACGTATGGATGCAGTATTCTGCTAAAGGGTGGTCATCGTGTCAATGATGCAAACGATTTGCTCTGTGTTGACGGCGCATTGCAATGGATTTGCGGAAAGCGTATTGAGACTTCGAATACCCATGGGACGGGATGTACGCTGTCCTCTGCTATCGCAGCCAATCTGGCGAGAGGCTTTTCTGTTGTTGCGTCGGTAAAAAGGGCAAAGGAATATATTACGGATGCCCTTGCGGCAGGACTTGATCTGGGAAAGGGGTCAGGACCGCTGATGCACAATTTTGGGTTGCAAGAATACTAAAATATTTACTTCTGTTGTATAGTGTGGTATACTAAAAACAAAACTTAAGGTATGGAGTTATATGTTGCGATATAAGGCGGTGAAGGCATGGCTCAATTTTCCTATGAAGATATTCTGAACCTGACCTATCCTGATTTGGAGATAGAGAAGGACTTTCCCGACAAGGTTTTGCGGGAGGCGCAGTTTGCGCCCTTTGCGGCTCTGACCGGCCATGATGCCGCCGTGGAAGAAACGGCACGGCTCACAGAACGTCGAGTGGAGCTGAACGAAGATGCCAAGGCCGAACTGGATCGAAAAATTCGGATGCTCAGTAATCCCGAGAGAGCCTATCAGGAAATTACCGTTACCTATTTTCGCCCCGATGAAAAGAAAGAGGGCGGAAGTTATCACGCCTACACCGGAGTGGCGGTTGATATTCGGGACTATGAACGAGAGTTGGTCTTTGCTGATGGAATGAGAATCCCCATAGAGGCTGTGATTGCACTGGAAGGGGAGTTGTTTGACCAGTATTACGAGGAGGACGGATGCCATGTTGAACTGTAAGATTACGGTGATGAGAATTACAGAGTATAAGGATTTGATGGAGGAATTTGAGAACCCCATAGAACACGCCTGCGATATGGTGTTGGGGCAGACGTTTTATTCGGTGGGCGGAGAAAAGCCGGAAGGATTCTGCCAAAGTGCATGGGAGAGTATGGAACCATTCGTGAAGGAACTGGCAAAAGGTGGTGGGAACTTTTTTGACGGATGGATGAAGAACGAGAAGTCGGCCATGATTTCCTGCAATGACGGATTCCGTCCCGTGAGTTTTTATATCCAAGTGGTGGAGTAATCAGATGCTTGCAAAATAATACAGAATATGTTATACTGCAAAAAAATACATAAAAGGAGAAAAAAGAATGAAAAGAAATCTGAAAAAATGTATGATACTGCTTCTTGTGGGCATCATGGCATTGTCCATGAGTGGTTGCAGTAATGTGAAGAAAGCAGAAAAGGCTGTTGCCAATATGTTTGAGGCGTTGCAGGATCTTGACCTTGAGCGGGCACGGGAGTACATGGATGTAGATGCGATGGAAGAAGGTGTAGGCAGTGAGGACGAAACCTCTGAGGCGTTTATGAAAGCCATTTTTGAAGATATGGAATACGAGATTCTTTCATCAGAGCAGATTGATAATGAAACCGTGGAGGTTGAGGTGGAAATTACCACCATCGATATGACAAAGTTCATGCAGAGTTATTTTGCTAAGGCGTTGGAGTTTGCTTTTTCTAACATAGATGCCAGCGACGAAGAGACCGATGCAAAGATCGAAGAGATTATGGATGAATGTCTGGAAGAGAATCGTGAGGAACGAGTAACCCAAGAGGC
>JAZRCD010000288.1:0-2116 GCA_045635425.1 Ructibacterium sp.
ATCAATAACGGGTATGGTTGGATAGACGGGGACGATGGTAATGAATACTATTTCTTCCATAAGGAATTTGCCAGCCCGAAGAAATGGTTTAAGAAAAAGAGCCGGGTGGAGTTTGAGCCGGTTAGAGAGGAAAGAGGATTGAGGGCGCACAATATTACGACAACGGAACCAGAGCCGAAAATCAAAGAATATTCGGTATATGGGAAGTGGATAAAAGTTAATAAGCGCATAAGATGTTCAGAATGTAATTGTACAACGGAATTAAAGAACCTCCAACATTGTCCGCATTGCGGCGTGGCTATGGAATTAAAAAAAAAGGATTTACCGCCGGACAATGAGACGAACAGGGCGAAAGGAAGGAACAAGGAAAATTCTGACATCAGGTGGTTTGAAATTTCTTACGGGTTCAGATGCGGGAAATGCAAGTTGGTTTCTCCTTGGCCTACAAAGTTTTGTCCGCATTGCGGTTCGTATATGCAGAGGTATTCTTTGACGGTTGAGGAAAAAGAACGGATTAAGGATTACGTTAAAAGGTGGCTATGAATAAGTATCACGCTAAAAAGTGGGAGTTGGACGGGCAGCTGTTCGACTCCCACGCCGAAGCCAGAAGATGGCAAGAATTACGGTATCTGCTCCGGGTTGGGGTTATCTCCCGGCTGGAACGGCAAACCCCGTTTGAACTGATCCCGGTACAGAAAGACCCGGCAACCGGGAAGGTATTAGAGAGGGCGGTAACTTACAAAGCAGATTTCACCTATTGGGAGAACGGAAAATATATCGTGGAGGACGTAAAGAGTGAAGCAACAAAAACCCGGGAATACATCTTGAAACGGAAATTGATGCTTTGGGTTCACGGAGTCAGAATTACGGAAGTTTAAGAAAGGGGAACAAACATGAATCAGGTATTTATCACAGGTAACCTCACGAAAGACCCGGAAACCCGGGTGACGCAGGACGGGAAAAAGGTCTGCAACTTTACGGTAGCTGTGAACCGGCGGCAGAGGGACAAGAACGGAAACAATATTACGGACTTTTTCCGGGTTTCCACTTGGAATGGGCTTGCGGAAAGCTGCCAGTTGTTCCTTTCGAAAGGCAGAAAGGTTGGCGTTGTTGGGCGGGTATCGGCTCACGCTTATACATCGAATGACGGAAACCCGGCGGCGAGTCTGGAAGTCCTGGCAAGTGATGTTGAGTTCCTTTCTTCGAAGAATGAGGGAACGGGAAATAATAACGGCTTTACCCCGGTAGACGAAGAAGATTGCCCGTGGGGGTGAGTGAATGAACGCTATCAGAGAGAAATTATCTGTTGCGGAACTGTTAGCCGGACTTGCAGAGGAATGTTGCGAACTGGCGCAGGCTGCGTTAAAACTCCGGAGGGTATTTGACGGGACGAACCCGACACCGCAAACGGAGGAAAGAGCGATTGAGCATCTTTGGGAAGAAATTGCGGACGTAAACCTTTATTTAGCTCAAATAGATTTCCCGCTTGTGGAGATTTCGGAAATCATGCAGACGAAACAAAAACGGTGGATTGAGAGGTTGACGCAGAAATGAAACGCAAGGACAACCCCGCAAAGCTGTTTCTAAGGCGTTATATTAGCCTTTCCGGACGGGTGGACGCTCTTTCACGGGCGATAAGTCAGGCGATGGAAAGAGCCTTAAACACGGGCGTTTCGATCAAGGAAGTAAAGGTGCTTTCGTCCCCGGCTGAACACGATCCAATGGCACGGGATATTTGTAACGCTGTTGACGCTTGCGAAATCCTCTATGAGAAGAAAGCGGAAGCAGAAGCGGCTTTGCGGGAGATCCTTGCGGCGATTGACTCACTGACGGACGAACGGCAAAAAGACCTCCTGACCCGGAGGTATATAGCCGGGGACGATTTCGGGAAGATTATAGATGCGATGCACTATGAAAAGTCCCAGACATACGTTATTCACGGGAAAGCTTTACTGGAAATCAACAAGTGGTTGGACAAGAACAGGCATTAGAGCAGTTTGAAGGGGTGTTAAAGCCGTGTGCGGGTCTTCCCCGGTAAATTCCCCGGGGAAGATTCCGGACAGGCTAAAAACAGGGTTAGAAAGCGAAAGAGGGGCTAATAACTATGGCGATGGAT
>JAZRCD010000289.1:0-6040 GCA_045635425.1 Ructibacterium sp.
GTACCGCATTTTACGGAAAAGTCAACCATTTTTTTCCTATTTTTGTAAATTTTTATTCTTTTAGGCAGATTTTGCTCGCCATTTGTAGTTTTCCCAATTCCTTGTGCCAATTTAGTTGCATCCAATCCTCCTGATAAACAACACCGTACCGCAACCAAGCGCCAACCCCCAGAACATCTGCTTTCTTTTTTATGGTTTTTTGCAAGAACGCCGTTGCTTCCCGCTCTAATTGTTCCACAAGATCACCGCTTGCCTCCCGACCGGAAATCCTTTTGGCAGTAAGCGTCACCTTTGCCGTTACTCGCTTCCCTTCCGGAATTTCCGATATACCAAACTTAGGAGGGCATTTACTTTGAACCAAGAATGTGCTGTCACCTGCCTGAATCACCACTTCCTTTCTGCTACCGCTGAGCAATCCATATAGCATAGCCGCCTTCTCGTCCATGGTCGCAACCAGGCGTCCCTTTTGAAAGATCCCGATTCCCGTCAACTTCTCTGAAGTGGCAACAGGCAGAACCGGATCCCATCCGCCGTCGGTACTGCGCGAAACGAACTCTCTCAACTCCACCACCGGAGCAAAGGGGGTATTTCTGTTCTGAAAGAGCAATTCATAATATCTTGCCGTACTCTGCTCCAAGGAAGGCTTGACGTTTCCTAAGAATTTTTTTGCAGATTTGGTTAAACACACACGGGTTGCCGGTCTTACCTCCCGCTCCTCATACAACACAATGGCGTGTTCTAACAGCCCCTCTTTTGCCACCTCTGTCGAGAAAACCACCAGTTTCAAATGCGAAAAATCAGGTTCCTTGCTCAGGTGGCTTTTCAAACGATTTATCGCCAAATAGAAGTTATCTTCTTCCATCACCAGATTGGTTACGGATTTGTTCTCCTTTTCTTCCTCACCACCTGACTTTTGTGCTGATGGTTCCATACTTCCTCCCAACTCCAACGGATTGGATAGTTGAAAGGTATACTGAAACTGTTTTTCCTCTCCTTTGTCAATTCCCAGAGCAATGGTATATGCTGCCGCTTCCACTTCTCGATTGTCATAGCAACCGCTTAGGGTAACACAAAGACACCCTGCCAGACAAAGAGCGGCGGTCTTTATGCTTTTTCGAGGTATTTTCTCCAGATTTCGTATGGCCAAAAAGAAAAGATGTACCGCCATGGATAAATACAAGAAAGCGGACACTGTCAGTGCAACCAAATAAATTCCATCCATCCGCGACCAGAATCCACCGAAATATGCCGCCTTTATCAACGGATAAATCAAATTGTCAGACATCTCATTAACCCAAAAGGATCGGGACATGGACGATATCAAAACCAACGCCACATTCAAGGCTACCGCAAGAGCCGCCCCCACGATACCGCTTCGGTACACCGACACATTTTTTCGGCACCTTGGAGCCAACTGAAAAATCAAAATACTGTCTGTGTAAAAGAACAAAGTGGTCAATCCTGTCCCGAATATTTCTCCCGCTCCTTTCCCCAGCCATGGGGTCAGATACACCATTTCTGCATACTTGGTTCCCAACACCGCTACCGCGCTCATGGCTAAACCGATTCCAAGAACAGAAAGAGAATGCATCCGATACACCGCCTTACCTCCGCCTATGGCAGTCGCTATGGCTCCCAACAACAAAATCCCTCCCAAAAACCAGACGGGAGATCGAGGAAATGCTACATCTCTCAACACATAGGTAAACTCGCTTAAGGCATAGACTGTCGAAAGAAGCCAGTAGAGGGCAAGAACTACCTTTCCCACCTGCAGGATAGAATGGGGAATCCGCGAATGAAAATGTTTAACAAGATAAATCGCTCCTATGAACAATCCCACAAAAATCAATCCTGTATAGAGTGCTGTCAACCATCCTGCCGTTCCACCCACAGCAAAGAACTGATTCGGATAGGTAGTGAACATCTTGTAAAAACAGGCATGAAAAACAAGACACCCAAACTCCCATCCTCCCAATTCTCTTCCCTGTTTCTTCACTCTGCATCCTCTCCTTTCCCGTCATCCATCCACTTTCTGCTGATATGCGGTTGCTTGATGGGATTCTGTGTCCTCAGGTTCCGAGGCCTGAACTCCTTCTTCCAGATGGGCTTGATGAACAAGCTCCCTAAAACCGAATCGCCGTTCTTGGGTGTCAATGGGGAGAGAAACGGCACCCCGTAGGTTTCCGATGCCGCCAAAAAACTTCCGCCTAAAAACACCCCAAAGACGATTCCCAAAATTCCTGCCGTTGCCCCCAACAGAATCAAAACCAGTTGTAATAAGGCAACCGACCTTGCAAGACTGACCGAAGGCATGGCAAAAGAACCCAATCCTGCAAGGGATACCACAATAATCAAAAGAGGACTGACGATTCCTGCCTCCACCGCCGCCTGCCCCAAAATCAAACCGCCAATGATACCCAACGTGGAGCCCACAGGACTTGGTACCCGCACCGATGCTTCCTTAATCAATTCAAAGGAAAGCACCATAAAAATCAGTTCCGCCACCAAGGGAAAGGGCACCGACTCCCGACTGGCCTCCACCGCAAGGAGAAGGTCTGTGGGCAAGATTTCAGGATGGAATAAAAGCACCGCCACAAAAACTCCCGGCAGGAAAAGTGCCAACGTCATCCCCATAAGTCGAACAAATCGCATATAATTTGCCTCGGAAACCCGCACATAGTTATCCTCGGACACTTCAATCAAATCGGTAGCGGTGGTAGGAAGCACCAAAGCAACGGGACTCCCCTGTACCAAAAGCACTACCTTCCCTTCAGCCAGCATAGATGCCGCCCGGTCAGGTCGCTCGGTGCGTAAGGTGTGGGTCATGGGAAAGAAACTTTTTTCCTCCAGAAGCATCTCCACATCTCCCGTGGAAAAAATATAGGATACATCAATCTCCTGAAGCCTCCTCCGCACCTCATCCACCAACTCTTTGTTGGTTACGCCGTCAATGTATAAAAGTCCGCATGGGGTTCTGCTCTCACTACCTATGGGAATATTTTCTGCAATCAAGGAAGGTGTTTTCAAAATCTTACGTATCAGGGCAAGATCGGTGATAATCACCTCGTTAAAGGCTTCCTGAGGCCCTGACAAACTGGACTCCTGCAAAGGCTGTCCAACGCCCCGTCCATGCCAATTCTTTACATCTGCACCAAAGGCACAGGGACATCCGTCCACAAAAATGACACAGAATCCAAAGGACACATTTTCCTCCACCGCATCAAAGTTGCGGATGATGGACAAAGGTCCAAGGGGTGCCATTTTTTGAAACACGGTCTCTTCCCGAGACAGAACTTCCTCCTCTGCTCCCCCTTGCATCAATCCCCGCATCAGGTCACGATTGATAAAGGTCTTGTCCACCATACCATCAAAGAAAATCAGGAATGCATCTGCCCATTCATCTTGAAATTTTACTTTAAAATCCCGAAGAACAAAGTCGAAATTCTTTCCCAACTGAAACCGAGCCGCAATGTACTCCCGACTTTCTTGAATCTTTTCGGTAATCTCTATCCGTTCCGTCATCGATTCCACCCTTTCTTTGGAAGTAGGATTCCCATTTTCCTCCTCTTTATACTGAGGCTACCAAAAACAAATTTCTCATTTTCGACAAACTTCGACATTACTTTTTCCTGATTTTCGGTATAATATAGAGTAGAATACAAAAGGAGTCTGGGCATTATGAAAGAGCAGTACACCACTCTTGCCAAAGAGGCAAGTGCCGAAATCATCGAAAAACGTTCACGCTTTATTGCCACTGTCAAGCCTGTTTCTACCGAGGAAGAGGCTTTGGCGTTTTTGAACGGACTTCGGCAGGAGTACTGGGATGCCACCCATAACGTATATGCCTATATCATCGAAGAAAACCAGCTGGCACGTTACAGCGACGACGGAGAGCCGGGAGGTACTGCCGGAATGCCGGTTCTGGATATCCTGCGCAAAGAAGGTCTTTCCAACCTGATTGTGGTGGTGACTCGTTATTTTGGCGGAACCCTTTTGGGAACCGGCGGTTTGGTTCACGCCTACTCCAAGTCTGCCAAGGCAGGAGTGGAAGCCGCAGGACTTTTGGACATGATCCTTTGTAAGGAACTGACCCTGACCTGCGAGTACACCTTATGGGGGTCCCTGCAGAATTACCTCTCCAAACGGGAGCAGATTATTCAGGGCGATGCGGAGTATACCGAAAAGGTTTCTCTTCCTTTATACCTGCCTGTTGCTATGGTAGAAAACTTCTCCAAAGACCTGATTAACCATCTGAACGGACAAATCACCATCCAAGAAGGGGAAACCCGATACTGCAGTCGACCCAGGGTATAAAATTTCTCAGAAAACTGTTGACATTTCCTGCAAAACATGTTAGAATAGCCCTTGTGCTGGTGTAGCTCAATTGGCAGAGCAGCTGATTTGTAATCAGCAGGTTGCGGGTTCGAGTCCCATCACCAGCTCCAAAAAAGCATCCCAATGGGATGCTTTTTCTTTTTTATCTATTGAAACTTTTTCGAAAAGTCGCCGTTTCATTGACATCACAATCCCTCTATGCTATAATTCGAACCAAGTTAGAAAAAAGTGAGCGGTTTTTATGATTATTAAGCATTGCACCATCATTGATGGTACCGGAAGATTGCCCTATCTTTCGGATGTAGAAATTCAAGATGGCATCATCACGAAAATTCAGCAAAACTTAAGCGGGGAGCCTATGCTTGACGGAACCGGAAAATATCTTATTCCCGGTTTGATTAATTTGCATGTGCACATTAACAGAAGACATGTGTCCAGAACACAATCTTCCTTTCGTCAGGGCGCCCCTGCCGTTGAAAACAGTTCTGATTTTCACAGAATTCTCTATGCGGCTCGGAATGCTTGGTATGAACTTTCCCAAGGCATTACCACGCTACGAGATTTGTGCTCGGTGGGTCGCACCGCTTCTGCGCTGAAAGGTGCCATAAATCAAAAGATTATTCGGGGGCCACGGCTCCATGTTTGCGGTATGGGCATTGCCACAATAGGCGGTCATGAAACCCACCGCTACAAGGGTGCTGTGGAGGTAGCCGGAGCCCATGAGGTTGCAAATGCGGTACAGAACGAAATCGACCTTGGTGCGGATTTTATCAAAGTTATGGCAAGTGGCGGTATCGGCGGAATGCCGGAACACGAACACCCTGCACGGGCAGAACTTAACTTGGAAGAAATCAGGGCGGCCTGCGAGACAGCGCACCGCTCCCACAAAACCGTTACGGTTCACGCCATGGGCAACTTGCCTGTCATGAACTCCTTATATGCAGGCGTTGATGGCATTGAGCATAGCGCAACCTTGACCGAAGAAGCTCTTACCATCATGAAGGACAAAAACATTTATTATGTTCCAACCGCCAGCGGAATTACTGCGGTTGCGGAAAAGGAACGACGAAACGGAAACACGGAGCTTGCAGACCTGATTTGCAAGGAAGTTGTTTTTCCACAGCGAGAAAGCATTCAAAAAGCCCATCAACGGGGTATCCTCATCGGGGCAGGCTCTGACACCTTAGGAAGCGTTTTGGAGGAATTGCTTCTGTTTGAATCATTAGGATTTTCCACCTACGAAGCATTACAGACCGCCACCTCCAATGCCGCAAAAATACTACAGAACGACACCATTGGTACCATCGAATGCGGAAAGGTTGCTGATTTGGTCTTGTTGGATGCCAACCCGCTGGAGAACCTGCGGAACCTTCAAAAGGTAAACACTGTTTTCTTCGAAGGAGAAATGGTGAATGAAGCATGGATGACCAATCTGCAATAAACGCTATATCAAGTGATACATTTTAATGAAAGAAAGTGAATAAAATGCCAAAGATTCAAGTTGACTTTAGCCAAATTACGGGAGAAATTAAGCCTTTTCACGCCATTAACAATGCGCCCATCTTCTCCCCCACCGATCTGTTTCACTACATGGGAGAAGCAGGGATTCCCTACTCACGACTCCACGACACCGGCGGTTTTTTAGGCGGTGGCGGAAAGTATGTGGACATTGAGAACATCTTCCCCGATTTTGATGCAGACCCTG
>JAZRCD010000290.1:0-7503 GCA_045635425.1 Ructibacterium sp.
TTTATTGTTCACCGTCACTTTGCATTTTCTTATACCTGTACCAAAGGAGAACAGACCTTTACCCATTGGTTCAAACGACTGGGCGGTCGGTATCTGCAGGTACACGTTCGTAACGTGAACAACCTTTCTTTAAAGAGAATCGGCTTGATTCACGCAGACTATCCCTTTGACTATAACGCAGGTCAGTTCACTTGTGAAAACGACCTGCATAACCAGATATTTGAAGTAGCCAAGCACACCTTGAACCTGTGCTGTCACGAACACTACGAGGACAGCGTATGGAGAGAGCAGGGACTTTGGGGATTGGATTCCCGTTTCCAGATGCTCTCCACCTACTATGCCTTCGGCAACTATGAATTCCCCCGCTCCAATCTGGACCTTTTGGGACAAAAGCCCCTTGGCAACGGTCAGATTCGGATGTGCGGTCCCTATGGCGGACCCGAAACCATCCCCACCTTTAACCTGTGGTGGGCGGTGGCCATGGCGGAATATGCTCGCTTCAGCGGAGATTTGACCTTGGCAGAAGAACATTGGGACACCCTGATGGATATGCTCAAAACCAACGTAAGTTGGGAGAAGAACGGCCTTATCAGTCCTCCCAAGGTTCCCAAGTGGTGGCACCTTTACGAATGGACCGAGGGTCACGGCGGTGCTCCCCACACCCTCCAGCAACAGATGGAAGCCCATTATGGCGAGGACGGCTTCTTTGTCGGCCTTTACCACCTGATGTTCTGGATTACCATGAACCATATTTTAGAACTTGCCGAGAAACTTGGCAAAAAAGATGTGATGGAAACCTATCAACCTTTGGTTGCGAAATACGCAGATGCCTATGTGGAGCATTTCTGGGACGAAGAAGAGCAGAACTTCTACGTTTACGATAACCACGGCGAGAAGATTCACTATGGTGAAATCTCTCCCACCCTGGCACTTTGGTCGGGCATCTGTAAGGACGAGAGAATCAACGAGATTCTCTATCAGAAGTTATTGAACAAGGAATACCCCATTCCCACCATGCTCAGCAACTCTTGTTTCAAGTACGAAGCCTTGATTCGTTACAACCCCGCTTGCTCCGCGGAAGTATTCCGCCAGATTGGAGAGCGTTGGGGCGTAATGTTAAAGAAGGGCGCTACCTCTTTCTGGGAAGTGGACGGCGGTGCCGAAGCCTTCTCGGAAGCCGGAAGCCTCTGTCACGGCTGGGCAAGTGTTCCCATTTACCTTTACCTCCGCTACGGTGCAGGTATTCAGCCTGACGGCAAGGTAGAAACCTTCGGAAAACCCTTCCTTAAGGTAAATGCAACTGCAGTTCTGCAGGGAAACAATATTACAGTAGAGAAATAATCTAGGAGGTACTCTTTATGAGCGAAGCAAAATGGATTTGGTGGGGCGGCGAAAAAGACGTCAACCAATACGTGGATTTTAAAAAGGTATTTACCGCAGATTCTGTAGATAAAGACGCCACCATCAAGATTTCGGTGGACTCAGAATATGCTCTCTTCTTAAACGGTGAGATTCTTGGCTGTTGTCAGTACGATGACTATCCCGATGCCAAGGTGTATGACACCTACGAAATCGGCTCTCTCCTGAAAGAGGGGGAGAACGAACTGACCATTTATGCCTACTATCAGGGCTGTGAAAGTTTCCAGTATGCCATCGGCACACCCGGACTTTGGTTCTCTCTGACCAACGGCGCACAATCGGTTGTCAGCGACGAATCGGTGCTTTGCCGGAAGTCGGCACAGTACACCTCCGGCGAGATTTACAAAATCACTATGCAGGTTGGGTTTGGCTTTATCTACGATGCTTCCAAGGAAAACAACCCCTGGGAAAATGCGGTGATTGCTCCCATCGAGACCACCCTCTCTCCCAGACCCATTGAGAGAACCACCCTGGCCGAACCCACTTGGGGCAAGCGAATTTCTCAGGGATATTTTATCCGTAAACTTACCGAGGGAACCGTTGCACAACAGATGAAATCGGACTTTTTGTCCTTCCGCAGAAACTCAGGTGCAGAGATGCCCTTCGGCAGTCCCGAATACCCCTACGTTGCCAAGGATACCGAGGGCGACGGCGCTTACATGCTCTTTGACTTAGAGCAAGAATCCGCAGGTCTTCTGACCCTGAAACTTACCGCCAAGGCAGGTTCCATTGTGGAGGTTGCCTATGGTGAACATCTGGACGATCTGCGTGTTCGTTCCTATATCGGCGGACGGAACTATGCGGTGTCCTACGTTTGTAAGGAGGGCGACCAGACCTTTACCCATTGGTTCAAGCGCTTAGCAGGTCGGTATCTGGAAATCCGCATCCGCAACTTCGGTGAAATGACCATTCACGGCGTGGGTCTTATCAAGACCGACTATCCTGTGAACGAAACCGCCAGCGAATTTACCACCACCGATTCCTTACATAATAAGATTTTCGAAATCAGTAAGAATACCGCTAAACTCTGTATGCACGAGCATTACGAGGATTGTCCCGGACGGGAACAGGCCATCTATGGCGGTGACTCCCGTTTCCAGATGCTTTCCACCTACTATGGCTTTGGCGACTACAAGTTCCCCCGTGCCAGCCTTGATTTGCTTGCTCAGCACCCTCTGGGCAACGGACAGGTGCGGATGGTGGCACCCACCGACACCAAAATGGTAATTCCCTCCTTCTCTCTTTGGTGGATTCTTGCCATGAAGGAATATGCAGAATACAGCAAGGATCTGACCTTGGCAGAAAAGCATTGGGATTTGTTGATGGAGATGCTCACCACCAACTTAAGTTGGGAAAGAGACGGCATCATTACCCCTCCCAATGTGGACGGCTTCTGGCAGTTCTATGAATGGACTCCGGGCCATCATCCCAGAGTTAACACCGAGTATGTAGGCGACCTCTATGACGAGGCTGACTTCCATGCAGGTATCTACCATCTGGTATTCTGGAACGCCATGAAGAATCTTTTGGAACTGGCAAAGATGCTGGGAAAAACCGACCTTGCAGAAGAATATGCTCCCACCATGGAGCGGTTGGCAAAGAACTACAGCGACCGCTTCTGGAGCGAGAAGGACCAGGCCTTTGCCGCTTACGAAAAAGCCGGCAAGCTCTTCCAGATTGGTGAGTATTCTCAGATTTTCGTTCTCTACTCCGGCATCTGTCAGGACGAGAGAATCAAGGATATCCTCTTTGAGAAACTCTTGAACAACGAATATCCCGTTCCGGCAATGCTGAGTGTTGCTTCCTTAAAGTATGAGGCACTTTTGTGGCATAAGCCGGAATGTGCCAAGGAAGTATTCCGCCAGATTGGTGCACGCTTCGGCGCAATGCTTCAAAAGGGTGCTACTTCCTTCTGGGAAACCGATTTAGGTAGCGAGGACTTTGCTCAGGGCGGAAGTTGTTGCCACGGCTGGTCAAGCATCCCCATTTATCTCTATCTAAGATACGTGGCAGGCATCAAGCCGGACGGTACTTTGGATCAGAGATGGGATATCTTTGACAAATTCTCAGCTAAAACAACCCTCCTTGGAAAAGAAGTTCGGGTTGAGAAATAAGTAATTTAAAAATTAAAGCACGGAAATTTCAATGTTTCCGTGCTTTTTATTAAAGCGTGCTTTCTGATATTCTTTATTGCATAAATATTTTGGTTTTTTTCACCCTTTTATTGGGAAAACCCTTGTTTTTTCTGTGGTTTTCTATTGACAGAACCCAATTTGTGGTGTATAGTAAAAATAGTATATTATGCAGGGGATTTCCGTTTGTGTATCCCTTTGCCAGAAAACCGAAAGGGGATTTTAAGAATGAACGTATTAGCAATTTGTTGTCATCCCGATGATGCGGAAATCAATTGCATCGGCACCCTCTTAAAGTGTGTTGCTCGTGGTGATAACGTTACCGTTTGTCACGTATGTAACGGAAACATGGGACACGAAATTATCGGCCCTGAAGAACTCCGTGAAATGCGTGCTCAGGAAGCACAGAACGCCGGCAAAATGGGCGGCATTAAAGTTGTTACCTGTGACATCGGCGACCTTCGTGTATATGGGGACAACCCCGAACACAGAGATCGTGTGGTAGATGTGATTCGTGAGGCTCAGCCTGACTTCATCATCACCCATGCTCCCAACGACTACATGCCTGACCACACCGCAGTAAGTAAGCTGGCTTTTGATGCGGCTTTCACTGCAAGTTGTGCTCATTATGAAACTTCTGTACCCGGCAAAGCCGGTGTTACCCCCATCTACTACATGGACAATCTGGCAGGTGTTGGCACTCTGCCCACCGAGTACGTTGACGTAACCGAGTTCATCGACCAGAAGCTGGAGATGCTGGAATGTCACGTGAGCCAGATCAAGTGGATGAGAGACCATGACGGTATTGACTTCCCTGAATTCGTAAAGACCTGTTCTCGGTACCGTGGTCTTCAGTCCGGTGTACAATATGCGGAAGCCTTCACTCAGTGCTTGGCTTGGCCGAAGATTGTCACCAAAAGATTACTTCCGTAAAAGAATTTCAAATTACATAAAAGGAGAGTTTAATTATGGACTTTTTATCAACTGTAGAAGGTTCTCTGCTTGAGGGTTTCTATCCCAAGGGCTGGGACATGAAGAAAATTGACGAGTGCTGTGACAAGGGCGTTACCAGAGAAGATTTCTGGAACAAGGACTTTAACTTGGTAGAGTGCGACAGCATCTATGATTTCGATACCATGATGGGTCACGAAATCGCACAGCAGATCAAGCTTGCAGGCGAGCGCGGCGAGAAGCTGGCTATGATTCTTCCTGTAGGTCCCATGGGTATGTACAAGTGGGCAGTATACTTCCTGACTCAGTGGAAGGTAAACTGCTCTCACGTTTACACCTTCAACATGGACGAATGGGCAGATGCAGACGGCAACACCCTGCCTTCTGACAACCCCGCATCCTTCGAGTACAGCATGAAGGAAGCATTCTTCAATCCTCTGGGCGAGCTGACCATTCCTCCCGCACAGAGAAACTTTGCTACCAAAGAAAATCTTCCCACCTATCCTGAGAAGATTGCAGCACTGAAGGCAGAAGGCGCAAAGTTGGTACTGGTATTCGGTATCGGCAGAATGTGCCACATCGCTTTCTGGGAACCCCAGTTTGCTGATGATTACGCAACCGAGGCAGAGTGGAAGAGCGCTTGCTACCGCATTGGTGCAAAGCTGCATCCCCTCACCATTGAACAGAACGCACTGACCAGCTTTAAGAGCCGTACCACTTTGGTACCTTGTCGTGCTAACACCATCGGCCCCGGCCTCTTCTTGCAGGCAGACTACATCATCGGCGGTGCGGACGGTCTCTTGGGTCGTGGCATGCAGTGGCAGGGCATGAGCTTCCTGACCACCCTCCACTATGGTCCTTGCACCTCTATCACCTCTACCTACATGCCCACCCTTCCCGGTAAGTTGTTCTACCTGAAGGAACTGGCAGGTCCGTTGGTTGCAGAGTGTAACTAATCTATGCTAAAAAAAGGAACCCCTGTCGGGGTTCTTTTTTTATTCTTCCTGGTTCATCATCATTTCATTAAACTCTGCTCGGGAAATCAATACCTGACGGGGTTTGGTTCCCTCGTAGGGGCCGATAATACGGCGTTCCTCCATCTGGCCAATGAGCCGTGCCACCCGTGGAAAACCGATTTTGAATCGACGCTGGAACATGGCAACGGATGCCTGACCGTTTTCCAGTCCCATCTCTACCGCTTGGAAGAAGAGTCCGTCTTTGGCGTCGCTTCCGCTGCGGGATGCGCTGTCCTCTTCGTCGAAGTGGCCACCGCCACCGCCTTCTAAGCTGGCAACGAGACGTTCCTGCTCCTTACGGATGTTCTCCAGAACCTCTTCATCATACTGAGCCTCATATTGACCCTTGATGAAGTCCAGAACCTGCTCGATTTCCGCATCGGATACGAAGTTGCCCTGCAGTCTTTGGGGTTTTACCGAACCGCTGGGATGATAGAGCATATCCCCTCGGCCCATGAGTTTTTCCGCACCATTCACATCAAGAATAACACGGCTGTCCAGTTGCGATGCCACGTTAAAAGCAATACGGGAAGGAATGTTCGCCTTGATGACACCGGTAATAACGTTTGCGGTAGGACGCTGGGTTGCAACCACCAGATACATACCTGCCGCTCTGGCAAGAGCCGCCAGACGGTTGATGGAATCCTCCACCTCGTTCTTTGCCGCCAACATCAGGTCGGCAAACTCGTCAATGATAATCACAATCTCCGGAAGTTTGGATTCCGGCTCGCCCTTTTCTTCCATCAGGGCGTTATAACCTTTCAGATTGCGGACGTTGTTGTCTTTCAAGAGATTATAACGGTTCTGCATCTCACCCACCGCCCAGTTCAATGCCGCCGCCGCATTCTTGGGGTCGGTCACCACGGGAATCAACAGGTGTGGAATTCCGTTGTATACCCCAAGTTCTACCATCTTGGGATCCACCATAATCAGTTTGACTTCGTCAGGCTTTGCCTTAAAGAGAATACTCAAAATCAAGGAGTTGATGCAGACACTCTTACCGGAACCGGTCTGACCTGCAATCAACACGTGGGGGAATTTGGCAATGTCCGCCACCACACAACTTCCGCCAATATCCTTACCTAAGGCAAAGGCGGTTTTGGACTGGAAGTTTTGGAATTTTTCGCTTTCCAGAACCTCCCGAATGGGAACCGGTGCCGCCTCCTTATTGGGAATCTCAATACCAATGGCAGACTTACCGGGAATGGGAGCCTCGATACGAACACCGGGTGCCGCCAGACTCAGGGCAATATCATCGGTCAGGCTGGTAATTTTGGATACCTTGACACCAACGCCCGGTTGCAGTTCGAATCGGGTTACCGAAGGACCCTGGGTAATGTTGGTAATCCACGCTTCTACCTTGAAACTGCGCAGAGTATCCAGCAACCGATTCGCCTTTTCCTCCAGTTCGGCACGAATTTCGTCCCGACTTCTCTTTTTGGGCTTGGGTGGATCCAGCAAATCTAATGTGGGCATGAAATATTCCATGATTCTGGGGGGTGCCGCTACGCTCTCCTCCAGTTCTGCCTGAATTTCTTCCTCAGGGGAGAGAGGCTCGCCCTCTGCCATCATCTTTCGACCTGCCACCACCGCACGATCCAAGGGAACCCCTGCATCCATGGCAAGTTTGGTTGCCGGATCGGGCGTATCCTCCAATTGTGCCTCGGTGGGAGGAACAAACTCCTCTGTATCTTCCGGATTCTTTTGCTCTACCAAAGTTCCTTCATCGTTGGTTAGGGGAATTTCACTCAAGACCCCTGTTTTCATATTATCAATGGAGAAGGGTACACTTTCGTATTCCTCCACATCGGCAGGCTGAATGTTTTCAAGCAGTTCATCGTCTTCACGGAAGGAGAACCGCCGAACCGGAATGTCCTGAGCATCCTTGGGACCCTCTTCCTGAACTTCCACCGTCTTTCTTCCCAAAGGCTCTTCACCGGAAAAATACTCGGTGAAGAATTAAGTCGGAGGCCAAGCGGTCTTAG
>JAZRCD010000291.1:0-3767 GCA_045635425.1 Ructibacterium sp.
ATGACCATCGTGGCGGAGGACATTTTTCAGGAAGAATTACAGCGCCGTTGGTGTTTGCCGGTGCCATTGCAAAACAGATTTTGCGTATAGAGGGAATCGAAGTTGGTGCACATATTATGCAAATCGGAAACCTGATTGATGCTTCTTTTGATCCCATGGGAGGATCTGAAAAGCTATTTTCAGAAATCCGCAACAAGGCGTTTCCGGTGATTGATGATGATGCCGGCAAGAAGATGACTGAATTCATCTTGAGCAAAAAGGAGGAAGCCGATTCGGTAGGTGGTGTAATTGAGTGTTGCGCAACCGGGTTGCCGATTGGGTTGGGAGAGCCGTTTTTTGGTTCTGTTGAGAGTGTTATATCTTCTATGATGTTCTCCATACCTGCAATCAAAGGAATTGAATTTGGAGAAGGTTTCGGCTTTGCAACTATGACGGGTTCTGAGGCAAATGATCCCTTCTGTGTTGCTGATGGAGAGGTGTATACGACATCCAATCACAACGGTGGTATCAACGGAGGTATCTCCAACGGAATGCCAATCCTTTTCAAGGTTGCGGTTAAACCTACACCATCTATTGGAAAAACACAACAGACAGTGAATATTCAGACCATGGAAAATACAGAGATTAAGGTGCAGGGGCGACACGATCCTTGCATTTTGAAACGGGCTGTTCCTGTGGTAGAGGCAGGATGTGCCATTGCATTGGTGGATTTGCTCAAAATGAAATAAAGGACGGAACATGATGAAAAGTTTAGAAGAGTTGCGAAAAGGGATTGATGAAGTAGATCGTGAACTTCTGGATCTCTTTTTGAGAAGAATGGAACTATGCAGCCGGGTGGCGGACTATAAAAGAGAAGTTGGTATGCCTATTTTGGATGTAAAACGGGAAAAAGAAGTTTTGGATGCCAAGATGAATTTAATTCCTGATTCGGAATTGAGGGACGAGGTATATTCCTTTTTCGGGTCCATGATGTCTATCAGCCGTGGCTTGCAAAAAAGACGGCTTAGTGATATTATGAAAGACAATATTGTCATCGAAACCTTGCGACGTTCCGGTGCAAGAAAAGCTGAGCCTACCGTTTGTTTTTTTGGAGCGGACGGATCTTACAGCGAGATTGCGACTGTAAAACATTTTGGAGAGGCGACAGAGCGTTTTTCTGTTGATTCTTTTGCGGGCGTTCTGGAAACCTTGGCGGATAATCGTGCAGATTATGCCGTGTTGCCCATTGAAAATTCTTCCACCGGAGCCATTGCGCCGGTGTTGGATCTTCTGGGAAAATACGGGTATTATATTGTGGGTGAAGTGAATCTCGGTATTCATCATTGCTTGCTTGGGAAAAAGGGGACGAAAATCACCGGGATATCCAAAGTGTTTTCTCATGAACAGGGGATTTTACAATCCCAGGATTTCTTGCAAAAAATCGGTAGTCCCGAATCTATTTTGTGTCAAAGTACGGCGCAAAGTGCAAAGTTGGTTGCAGAGATGGAGGATACGGATGTTGCTGCCATTGCAGGGGCGCAGAATGCAAAACTTTACGGATTGGAAATTCTGGCAGAGAACGTCAATAGCAGTTCGGTCAACACCACCCGCTTTGCGATTATTGCCAAGGAGCCTGAAATTTCTGCATCTTGTGATAAAATCAGTATTGCGTTCACATTACCTCATGAAAGTGGAGAACTCCATCGGGTAATGTCCTGCTTCGCAAGAGGTGGATTGAATCTTTTGAAATTGGAATCCAGACCCATTCCGGGACAACGATTTGAATATATGTTTTTTGTGGATTATACAGGAAATCTGTCAGAAGAAAAGGTTCGTAATGTTACCGATGAGGTGATAGCGGAAACGCAAGAATTTAAGTTGCTTGGGAATTATCCAACAGGTGACATGGAGGGATAGGCGTGGAAAAGGATATCATTTTAATCGGCATGCCGGGATGTGGAAAATCCACCATCGGCAGAATGCTTGCAAATGCAATGAATCGTCCTTTTTTGGATTTAGATATCGTCATTGAAGAGATGGCAGGGAAAACGATCAATCGGATTTTTGAAGATGATGGAGAAACGGTTTTCCGTGATATGGAAACTTTGGTACTCAAGCAATCGGTGGGCCAAGGAGGAGTTCTTGCAACCGGTGGCGGCGTTGTCACAATCCCGCGTAATCAAGAGTTTCTGGAGGACGGAATTGTTGTTTTTCTTGATCGTCCCCTTTCGATTCTTTTGGAATCCACGACCACAGAAGAGCGTCCCTTGCTGAAAGAGGGACGGGAAAAATTGAAGAATCTTTATGAAGTGCGGTATGATTTATACTGCCAATGGGCTGATGTCCAAGTGAAAAATAGCGGCACTGCAGAAGATGCAGTTCGAACTATCTTAAAAGAGGTGGAACAATATGAAAATTATGGTAATTAATGGTCCGAACTTGAACATGTTAGGGGTTAGAGAACCCGGTGTGTATGGTGAAAAGGATTATAATGCGTTGGAAAACTATTTAGAGGAGTATGGCAACGCACGGAATTGTGAGGTTATTGTACTGCAAAGCAATGGTGAGGGAGAGATTATTGACTTTATTCATCACGCTCTCGGCAGTACCGACGGTATTATCATTAATCCCGGTGCCTATACTCATTATAGTTATGCCATTTACGATGCATTAAAGGCGGTAGGACTTCCAGCGGTAGAGGTTCATCTCAGCAATATTCACCAACGTGAAGAATTCCGCCATAAGTCCGTTACGGCGCCTGCATGCATCGGTCAAATTTGCGGGCTTGGTTTCCGTGGCTATACCCTTGCGATGGATTACCTGATGGAAGAGGAAATCAAGAATGATTAAACTTGCGGTAATTGGTGACCCGATTGAACATAGTCTATCTCCGCTTGTGCATGGTGTGGTAATGGAGTGTATCAAGAAGCCCTATCAGTATCAAAAGGTTCAGGTGAAAAAAGGAGAACTGCAAGATTTTCTCTCCTATGCAAAGGAAGAAGGCATTCATGGATTTAATCTGACCATGCCGCATAAGGTGGATGTACTTCCCCTTCTTGATGAAATGGATGAGGAGGCAAAACTGTTTCAGTCGGTTAATACAGTAAAGGTCTCGCAGGGACGTTTGTCAGGTTATAACACCGATGCCTTGGGCTATGAACTCTCTATGAATATAAAAGGGTATTCTTTTGCCAACAGTCGCGTGGTTATTTTGGGTGCCGGCGGTGTGGTGCGGACTTTGGCTTTAAAGGCGGCCAAGTCCGGCGCAAAAGAAATTTTTATCTGCAATCGAACCAAAGAAAAAGCAGTTGAGATTGCAGAGAATGTCGCTCAAGTGACGGGGACACCCGTTTATTCAGGAGCATTTAACGTAGAGGCTATTACAGAGTTTGTGAAAAGTTGTGATATCATCATGAACGGCACACCGCTTGGAATGCATGGCGTGTCGGGAGATTATGAAGACTTGTCTTTTTTGGAGGCGGTTCCGAAAACAGCACTTGTTTCTGATTTGATTTATAATCCGTCTAAAACAAAATTTCTTGCTAAAGCGGAGTCTCTTGGATTGGATACCATGAACGGACTTGGGATGCTGATTTACCAGGGAATTCTTGCAGATGAAATTTATCTGGGACAAACCTTGAATCGGGAAGAATTGTTCCAAAGTATCGGCAGAAAAATCTGTGAAAAACTTGGATTGTAACAGGAAAAAGAAAATGTCTTAAGAGAGGACATTTTCTTTTTTTATTTCGGAAATTTATCTTGTTTTTTTTATGGCTATCAGTTATAAT
>JAZRCD010000292.1:0-9324 GCA_045635425.1 Ructibacterium sp.
AGCCCCGTGGTGGGCTCGGAGCAGGGAGGCGTTCGACCCGTTCTGATTATTCAGAACGATGTCGGGAACCGCTACAGTCCTACTGTGATTGCAACGGCGATTACCTCTCAGGTGAACAAAGCAAAAATGCCGACGCATATCGAAATCGGAGCAGGGGGATTTGGACTCTCCCGAGATTCTGTGGTCTTAGCAGAACAGATTCGAACCATCGATAAAAGACGGCTCAAAGAAAAAATCGGACATCTTGATGATAGCTTAATGAATAAGGTAAACGAGGCTCTGGAGATTTCGTTTGGACTTTCCTGAGTTACAAAAACCTGAAAAGGAGAGAAAAAAGATGAAGAAAAGTACAAAGGTGACTCTGATAGGAATTCTGGTTGGACTTTGCTTGTTGATGGCAGGCGGATTGGTTGTATTCTCAGAGCCGGGCGGCTCCGATGACCCGGTAGTAACCAAAAGTTACATTGTGGATATTGTAATCCCCGAAATCAAAGCGTACATTGACGAAAGATTCGGTATTGCTGCCACAGAAGGCTCTCCCACAGCGCATACCAATGCATTCACGGTGGTAAGTGTATCGGCAGGCAAGACCGTAACCTGCGAAGCAGGAACGGAATTGATTCTTCGTATGGGTCAAGGAACAATCATCGCTACCACAAAAGGTGGTTTGGCAGATACAACCGCAGGCTATGACCTGACAAATGGTGTATCCATGCCGTCCAATCATCTGCTGGTGGTTCCGGTGGGAGACGGAAGAGGCTTCCGTGCCGAAAGTGATGCACTGGTGATGATTAAGGGTGCTTACGTGATTAAATAAAAAGAATGAACGGGGTTTCTGTGGAAACCCCGTTTGTATTTTATGGGGGATCTTGACCTGAATTTTGTGTAAAATCACAAAAAATTCTTTCCCAAAACCCTTGACAGAAGGATGAAAACTGTGTATAATAGTGTTCCGTAAAGTGATATGGCTTTACACACATTGCGTTAGCGGAGTGAGGAAGATGGAAAAAAATGTTCAGATGGGTTTGCTGTTTTCCATTTACCGGAATATGTTGACCAACCGACAGGCGGAGAGTATTGATCTTTATTATAATGAGGATCTGTCTTTGTCCGAGATTGGTGAGCATATGGGCATAACCAGACAGGGCGTCCGTGACAACATCAAGCGTGGAGAACATATTCTGCTTGATACAGAAGAAAAACTGGGACTGGCCCAAAGATTTCTTGGGATTAAGGAAAATTTGGAATATATCGATGTGGTAATCCGGGAAATCGAACAGTCTGAGGGTATCCGCTATCTGCCCAATGACATCAAGAGGAAGATCAACAAGATTCTTCTCATGATCGGAGAGATGAACGAGCAATTTTAAGCGGTGGAATGGGGGTTTGGCAATGGCTTTTGAGAGTTTAACAGAAAAATTGCAAAATACCTTCCGAAAGCTGAAAGGCAAAGGAAAGGTCAGTGAAAAAGATTTAAAAGATGCCATGCGTGAGGTCAAACTCGCTCTTTTGGAGGCAGATGTTAACTTCCGTGTGGTAAAAGACTTTATCAAACAGGTGACCGAGCGTGCATCCGGTGCGGAGGTTATGGAATCCTTGACACCGGCACAGCAGGTTATTAAGATTGTAAACGAGGAAATGGTTTCCTTGATGGGTGGGGAAGAACAGAAGTTAGAGATTGCTTCCAAACCGCCTACTGTTATTATGATGGCAGGTCTGCAGGGTGCAGGTAAAACCACCACGGCGGCAAAATTGGGCGGTATCCTGAAAAAACAGGGAAAGCGTCCCTTGCTTTGCGCATGTGATGTGTATCGGCCTGCTGCAGTAAAGCAGTTGCAGGTTGTAGGGGAGAAGTTGGAACTTCCCGTTTATGCCGAAGAAGGCAACACCGACGCAGTAGGAATTGCGAAAGCAGGTCTTGCTCATGCAATCAAGTATGCCAATGATATTTTAATTATCGATACAGCAGGACGTCTGCATATTGACGAAACTCTGATGGATGAGCTGAAGCAGATTTCTGCAGAGGTGCATCCCACCGAGATTCTTCTGGTGGTAGATGCCATGACCGGTCAGGATGCAGTCAATGTGGCAGAGGCTTTTAATCGTGATTTGGAAATTTCCGGTGTGGTATTGACCAAGCTGGATGGCGACACCCGTGGCGGTGCGGCACTTTCCGTTCGTGCGGTAACCCAAAAGCCCATTAAGTTCTGCGGTATGGGTGAGAAACTTACTGATTTGGAAGTATTCCATCCGGATCGTATGGCATCCAGAATTCTGGGCATGGGTGATATGCTCAGTCTGATTGAAAAGGCAGAGCAGGCGCTGGACATGAAAAAGGCGGAGGAACTTGAAAAGAAACTCCGAAGCCAGCAGTTCACCTTTGGAGATTTTCTGGATCAAATGGAACAAATGAAAAATATGGGTCCTTTGCAGGATTTGATTGGAATGCTTCCGGGAGTAGATGCCAAGGCGCTGAAAAACGTTGATGTGGACGAGAAGCGGATGGGTCGAATTGAGGCTATTGTTCGTTCCATGACGCCCCGTGAGAGAGAGCTTCAGGATAAACTGACGCCTTCTCGAAAGGAGCGGATTGCCAACGGAAGCGGCACCAGCATGGCAGAAGTGAATGCGCTGATCAAGCAATTCGAACAGATGCAAAAGATGATGAAACAACTCTCCGGCGGCATGGGTAAGAAAATGAAGCGTCGGAAGGGAATGTTTGGCGGATTCCCCGGCGGATTTCCCGGTTTTTAGTTGAAAAGGAATTAGGGCATTGCCCGTAAACAAATATTATTTTTACTTTTTGGAGGTAACAAAAAATGGCAGTTAAAATTCGTTTGAAGAGAATGGGTGCAAAGAAGTCTCCTTTCTATCGTGTGGTTGTTGCGGATTCCAGATATCCCAGAGACGGCCGCTTCATTGAGCAGGTTGGTACTTACAATCCTATGACCGATCCCGCTACCACCGAGTTTGATGGCGAAAAGGTTCAAAAGTGGATCAAGAATGGTGCACAGCCTACCGATACCGTTAAGCGTCTGCTGAAGGAAAAGGGCATTATCTAATCCCGGATTGGAGGAAGTACCGATGCAGGAACTTTTGGAGTTTATTGCAAAATCCATGGTGACCAATCCTGATGCGGTAGAGGTTACTTTGGTAGAAAAAGAAAACGCCACCTTACTTCAATTGCATGTTGCAGAGGAAGATATGGGAAAAGTCATCGGCAAGCAGGGTCGGATCGCAAAGGCAATCCGTACCGTCATGAAGGCTGCCGTAGGCGGCAATGGCAAAAAGGTCATTGTAGACATTGAATAGTCAAAAAGGGGGCGCCATTGGTGTCCCCTTTTGTCTTAAGACGAGGAGGAAGCAGAATGGAGAAGATATTAGAACTTGGCAAAGTGGTGAATACCCATGGTATTCGCGGTGAGGTGAAGATTCAACCTTGGTGTGATGATCCTATGATTTTTGACGAGTTGGAATATATCTATGTGGGAGGAAAGCGGTATGATATCCTAAGAAGCCGCCTTCATAAGAATTGTGTGATTGCCCAACTGGAAGGGGTTCCTGATATCAATACGGCAGAACTTCTTCGAAATCAGGTTGTTACCGTGGAACGGGAGATGTTGGGCGAACTCCCCGAGGGGACTTATTACATTGCAGATCTGGAAGGATTGACGGTCAAGACGGTGGATGGCGAGATTTTGGGAACCATCAGCGAAGTAATCAAGACCGGAAGCAATGACGTTTATGTTGTGGACAGTCCCGGAAGAAAGCCTATTTTGATTCCTGTGATTGACCAAGTGGTAAAAGAGGTAAATATCGAAGACGGTTATGTATTGGTGGAATTGATGAAAGGGTTGATTGATTGATGCGGGTAGATATTTTGACATTATTCCCCGAAATGTTTCAGGCGGTGTTGGATAACAGTATCATCGGCAGAGCCAAGGAAAAAGGGATTCTGGAACTGAACTACATACAAATTCGGGAATTTGCATTCAACAAACACAGACAGGTGGACGATTACCCCTACGGTGGAGGAGCAGGCATGGTCATGCAAGCAGAACCCATCTATTTGGCATATCAAAGTGTCTGTGAGGGACTTTCTTATAAACCGAAAACCATCTATCTTTCTCCCCAGGGAAAGCCTTTCCGTCAAGGGACGGCAAAGCGGCTTTCCAAAGAAGAACATCTGGTTTTGATTTGCGGACATTACGAAGGGGTTGACCAGCGAATCTTAGATGAGATTGTGGATATGGAAATCTCCTTGGGAGATTTTGTTTTGACCGGTGGAGAGTTGGCTGCCATGGCGGTGGTGGATGCTACGGCAAGACTGATTCCGGGTGTGCTCAAAAGTGAAGAGGCCTTTTCAGAAGAATCGCATTTTTCCGGACTTTTGGAGTATCCTCAGTACACTCGTCCGGAGGAATGGAGAGGCAGAAAGGTGCCGGAAATTCTCATGAGCGGACACCATAAAAACATTGAGGCGTGGAAGCGGGAAATGTCCATTCGGACAACCTTCCGAAAGCGTCGGGGAATGCTGGCAAAAGCATCCTTGAGTCAAAAGGAAAAAGAATTTGTAGAAGAACTCAAAAAAAACGAAAACTTGTGAAAACATGGTTGTAATTTCTGACAGAATGTGTTACAATATTTCTATATATGACAAAGTTGCTTTACAAAAGATACTTTGAAAGAAGAAAGGCAGTGATAGAGCATGAAATGTCCGAAATGTTTGAAGAATATTCCTGATAATTCGGCCACTTGTCCCGAATGTCATGCGGACCTGACAGCTCAGGATTTTATCAGTCAGGAGACGGGTCGCTTTGCGGCGGTGGATCCTTCTAAAGAGAGTTATGACTTCGATTTACAGTACACCCTGACCTTTAAGGATGCAGGAGAAATTCGGCAAACCATTGCAGAAATGGATCTTGGCATCGGCAAGGATAAAAAGGGCGATATCTTTCAGGAGAAGAAAGAAACAGAAGAGAAGAAGGAAAGTCGGCATCAGCGCAGTCTTGAAGAGATGGAAGAAGCGGCAAGACGTGCAGCAATTCGTCGTGCACGGAGAACCTCCGGCGGTAAAAAAGGCCCCAAAGAAAAGATCAGTCGTCGGGAGAAAGAGAAAATGGCGGCACTGCGGAAAGCAAGAAGTCAGAATCGTCCCTCTAAGAAAGATATCATGAAGAAAAGACGGTTGCTCTTTGGTGCTGTGGTGGCAGTTCTGGTGGTTTCTTTGATTGTGGGATTGATTAGCCTTTTTGCTAATATGTTCAAAGGCGAGGTAACCTACCCCACCTTGTACACTAAGGGAAATCAGCTGTATCTTTATTACGATAAGAAGCCGGTTCTGCTCAGCAGTAACTTTGTTGAAGCGTATGCATCGGCAAAGACGGATGAGGATAAGGACGAGGATGAGAGTGAAAGAATCGTTGACCCGAAACGATATCAGGCAACAACCGCTACCGAGAAGCAGTTGATTAACGTATCTGCGGACGGTTTGTATACCTACTTTGTGGAAAATGTTAACCTGAACAACGGACGGGGTGACTTGGTTTATTGCAAAAACAATTCCCCCAAGACCAGAACCTTAATCTCGATTCAAACATATTATGATTTTGAGATCAGCAAGGATGGACAATCCGTACTCTTCCTGAGAAAGACAGACGATGAAGGAAACCATGGTGAACTTTGTTACTGGAACCCGGAACTGGAAGAGCCGGTTGTAGTAGAGGGCGATGTTTGTGGCGGAACCTATCGTTTCAGTCAGGATGGAACCAAAGCTCTTTATATCAAGGACTTTGATATCAAGGAACAGCAGGGTGACCTGTATGTTCGGGCGTTCGGTAAAGAAGCGGATGAGACTGCTAAGGAAATCGATAAGGAGGTTTCCTTCGTGTTCGGTACCTCTGCAAAGGGTGACTATCTGCTTTATGCAAAGGATTATGACCTGGATGAAGGAACCTATACACTTTACTCTGTCAAGGATGGAGAGAACCCCACGGTTCGTGCAGAAAATGCATATCTGCCTCCGGTAATTCTGGAAAAGAGCGAGGGTGTCTATGCTTACAGCAACTACGAGGATAACTTCCAGACTGTAAAATATCTGGATCTTGCGGCCGGAACCGGCAACGTTGTTGCAGATGAAGTAACACAGATTGAACGGCTTCGGAACGACGAGATGGCGATTATCTACAGCAAGAGCTATGAAGAAACCGATAAGAGTGACTACTATATGGCAACAGCACAAGAAAAGGTTTCTCAAAAGGTTGCCAATGCGGTTTCCAATGTCAAGGAAGATAAGGCAAGAAGAGTTCAGTTTGATATCAGTGACGACTTCTCAAGAGCTGCTTACATCAGCGGATACGGTGAGAGCGAATATCGCGGTGCGTTGATGACCATGACCATTGTAAACGGTTATGTGGGAACCGAAAAGCGGATCTCGGATAATGCTTATGGTTGTGATGTGTCTGCAGACGGTGCAGTTGTACGTTTTGCGGCAGATTACGATAAGGAGACACGGACAGTAAACCTTCTGGCACATACCAACTCCAACACGGTAACCTTAAGAGAAGGTGTTGCAACAGGTGCCTTTACCTTTGATGAGGTTGGTGAGATTATGGTATACGCCGTTGACGTGGTCTCCAAGCCGGTAAATTCCGGTAACGTGGAATGTGTTACCACCAAGGGTCGTATCCGTGAGATTCAGGAAGGTGCTGAGTCCTACGGTTTGAAGAAGGATGGACGGATTTTGTATCGTCTCAACGAGGGCGAAGGAGAAAGTACCTCCGGTAATCTGTATATCTGTAACCAAAAGGGCGGTAAGCGGAAGTTGATTGACAAAGGGGTCAACAAGGCGCTGTTCTACTAAATGAAAAAGAAAATAGGAATTATGGGGGGGACCTTCGATCCTCCCCATATAGGACATTTGGCCATGGCGGAGCATGTACGTGCCGTCATGGCTTTAGACGAGATATGGTTCCTTCCTACCGGAGGAGTAACCTACAAAGAAAACAGTAAAATGTCTTCCCCGAAGGATCGGCTTGCCATGATCCGTTTGGCGGTGGAGGGAAATCCGTATTTCTCGGTCAATGCCATGGAGGCGGAAAGTGGAAAGGCGTGCTACTCCTATGAGACCATGGAGACGCTAAGCAAGATCTATCCGGATGTTGCATTTACCTTTATTGTGGGTGCGGACTCTCTGGGTTATATGGATGCATGGAAAGAGCCGGGACGGCTCTTGCAATGTTGCCATATTGCCGCAGTTAACCGCACCGGTACCGGATGGGCGCAGATGGAAGAAAAAAAGACTTTGCTGGAAGAAAAATTTCGGGCAAATATTACCTTGGTTTCCATGCCGCCGGTGGACGTGTCCTCCAGTTGGTTGCGAGAACAAATCAACCAAGGTAAGAATGTAGACCCATACCTGAAAGATACAGTGTTGGAGTATATCCGACAACATGAATTGTATCGAGGATAGAGGATAGGAGGTGCGGTCGTTGCTGGAGATAGAAAAAATTGACAAGACCCTTGTGCAGTTGTTAAGTGAGCGTAGGTATCATCATTCTTTAGGGGTTGCTGAGACGGCGCTGAAACTTGCAAAACGCTACGGTGCCAATGAGGAAAAGGCATATCTTGCCGGATTGGTTCACGACTGTGCTAAGGAGATACCTGCGGAAGAGTCTATCCGACTTCTGCAGAATGATTACGGAATTAAACCGGATGGAATGTCCATGCGAAACCCAAGATTGCTTCACGGAATTTTGGGTGCATCCATTGCCCAAAGTCGCTTTGGGATTTATGATCCGGAAATTTTAGATGCCATTCGGTATCACACCACGGGAAAGGCAGGCATGGGGTTGCTTTCCTGCATTGTTTACATTGCAGATTTTATTGAACCCAATCGTGCTTATCGTGATGTGGAATATCTGCGAGAGTTGACCTTCAAAAACCTGAAGGAAGGTATGCTCTTTGCGGTGGATTTTACTATTAAGGACTTGGTGGATAAGGGAAGAACCATTCATCCCGATACCCTCCACTGCAGGAACGATTTGGTTATGCAAAAAGAGGCTGAGGAGGCGAAGCAGACATGCGAGTAAGAAATCCTGTTCGTCTGACGGTTGTGATTATCACGTGTTTGATTGTGCTTTGGATGTTTTATAATTTTTTAATTGCACTTAAAACGGGAGAGCAATTCAGCATCTTTGGAACAGGGAGTAAAAACCCAACAGAAACCTTTGTGGTCGCAGGTGTCGACGAGGACGGCTATCGCACCGATTTGATTCTGCTCTGTCAGGTTAATCGAACCGACAGAGAGGTGAATATTTTGCAGATTCCTCGGGATACCAGAGTAAACAACAATCGCTCGGACAAAAAGATTAACTCGGCATATTATTCCGGATTTGACGTTATGGCACAGGAGATTGCACAGGTAACCGGTCTGAAACCAACGGATTATGTTTTGGTGGATTTTGACGGGTTCCGGGATATTGTGGATGCGGTAGGCGGTGTTACCATCGATGTACCCTTTGATATGGTTTACGAAGATCCGGTACAGAATTTGGTCATCGACCTGCAGGCAGGTGAGCAAAAACTCAACGGCGAGCAAGCCGAAATGTATATGCGCTATCGTAAGGGAAGTGACGGCAACGGATATGCAAACGGAGATATCGGACGGCTTTCTGCACAACAGCAGTTGTATGGTGCCGTTGCGGATAAACTAATGTCTCCGGGTGGATTTGTGCGGATTCCTGCGGTACTGTTTTCTGTTTTGAGCCATACAGATTCCGGATTCAATGGTTGGGAAATGTTTGGACTGATGACGGATGTTATGAAAGCAGGAAAAGAAAATATTACCCTGCACACATTACCGGGAGAGGGTCGGTACATCAATGGCGGTTCTTACTTTGTTTATGATGCGGCGGCTACCCGGGCTTTGATGCAAGAATACTTTGTAATGGATGGAGAGTAACGATATGACTTGTGAAAATGAGACAGTAAAGAAAATTTTCCGAGCCTTAGACAGCAAAAAGGCAAAGGATATCATGGTGCTTGATATCAGTTCTCTGACCACCATGGCGGATTATTTTATCATTGCCACCGGTGGTTCCGATCGACAGGTAAAGGCGCTTGCCGATCATGTGGAAGAAACCCTTGCCAAGGAGGGTATGTTCCCCTCCAATAAGGAAGGATATCGCGCAGGTGAATGGGTGCTTTTGGGATATGACGAAGCAATCGTACACATTTTCCAGAGTGAGCCGAGAGAATTTTATAATCTGGAACGCATCTGGCAGGATGCTCCGATTGTGGATATGAGTGCAGAAAAAACCGAAG
>JAZRCD010000293.1:0-5252 GCA_045635425.1 Ructibacterium sp.
CATTTTGCTCCAGCGTCTTTCCGGTATCAAGGACAGAGTGTTGCAGATGCCCATGGTGGAAGAAGCAAAAGTTCGAAGAGTGTTCCCAAACAAAATCAAGATTACCATCCAGGAACGTGTGCCTGCAGCATACATCTATGATGGAGAGAAAAGTTGTGCCGTTGTGGATATGGATGGAGAAATCCTTGAAATTATCGAGGGAAATCAGGTCGCTAAGATGAAGGCGTACTATACGCCGGTTGTGGTAGAAAAGGAAACGGAAAAAGAAGAGAAGGAATCAGAAAAGAAGAAGGATAAGGCCGAGGAGGAAGACGCGGAGGCAAAACCGGAAGGTGGTGAAGCGTCCGAAGAGGAGGCCATGGAAACCATTCAGCAGGAACAACCTGTAAAAATGCAGGAACCCAAGCGTGCATACCCTGTTCCCTTTGTGGTGGGACTGAAATTGGAAAAGCCGGAAGCGGGCAAGAAAATGGACAGCAAGGAACGGGATAAATTGAACAAGGTCAAGGAAACATTCCATGCCTTGGAAAAAACAGGATTGCTGGTTCGGACAACCTATATGGATGTGACAGATATGTCCGATTTGATGTTGGTGGTGGAAAATCGTCTGGAAATCTATATGGGCGAATTCCGTAACATGGAATATCGGTGTAAATTCTTAGATACTGTTATTCGGGAGAAAATTTCTTCTACCGAGCATGTAATTATGGACTACCGAGGAAACGACATCTATGTTCGTCTGCCGGAAGACGGAAAGGACCGAATGATTCCGAAACCAAAGGAAGAACCTGAAGAAGATTCGGCAGAAAACAAAGGAGAAGATTCGGAGCAGGGAGACGAAAATGCCGAGGAAACAGAGTCTGAAACCCGACAAGAGGACAGCGTTGAGGAGACAGAAGAATCTTCTATGTAACAAAATTGTAATATTCCTTTAAAAAAGTTGAAAAAGAACTTTACAAAATCAAAAAATATGTTATAATGATAATTAATATGAGAAAAAGTTTCTTTGCGTATATAGCAAGAGAAAAGGGAATTGTAAGGAGGAAATAACGTGTTTCAGTTTGATACAGAGAATGTAAACCCCGCACAAATTAAGGTTGTTGGTGTCGGTGGCGGCGGTAATAATGCAGTAAACAGAATGATTGAGGCTCAGGTAAAGAGCGTAGAATTCGTAGCGGTTAATACCGATAAGCAGGATTTGACTCTGTCTTCCGCTTCTCAGAAGATTCAGATTGGTGAAAAGATTACCAAGGGTTTGGGCGCAGGTGCAGACCCCGAGGTTGGCAGAAAGGCTGCAGAAGAGAGCCGTGATGAGATTGCACAGGCAATCAAGGGTTCTGATATGGTCTTTGTTACTGCCGGCATGGGTGGTGGTACCGGTACCGGTGCGGCTCCCATTGTTGCAGAAGTTGCAAAAGAGATGGGTGTTCTGACCGTTGGTATCGTAACCAAGCCTTTCTGGTTTGAGGGTAAGACTCGTCAGATGAACAGTGATGAGGGTGTTAAAAACCTGATGAACGCTGTTGATACTTTGGTTGTAATCCCCAACGACAAGTTGCTGGAGGTTGCTGAAAACCGCACTCCTTTGATGGAATCCTTCCGGATGGCAGACGATGTTCTCCGTCAGGGTGTACAGGGTATTTCCGATTTGATTTCCCGTCCCGGTTTGATCAGCCTGGACTTTGCAGACGTAAAGACCATCATGAAGGATGCCGGCTTTGCACATATGGGTATCGGTCGCGCAAGTGGTGAGACCCGTGCAGAAGAGGCTGCCAAGAAGGCAATACATAGTCCTCTTCTGGAAACCACCATTGAGGGTGCAAAGGGTGTTATCCTGAACGTAACCGGTGGTAGCGATCTGGGTATTCTGGAAGTTAAGACCGCGGCTGAATTGGTTGAGGAGGCTGCAGATAAGGATGCAAACATCATCATCGGTGCTATCATTGATGAGTCCATGGGTGATGAGATTCAGATTACTGTAATCGCAACCGGATTCCAGGGCAATGAGCCGAAGGATGCAGAGGAAAATCCCTTCGACAGTTTTTTAAGTCGGTTCGGTAATGGTGGCGGCGCAGCTCGGAATGCAACCGCAGCCCCTGCAGCACCTGCAACTGAAACCAGAACAGTAAGTTCTTCTGCCGGATCTACCGGTTTCGGAAGTCTTCGTGACGACGACGGCATTGATGTTCCGGTCTTCCTGCGGAATCGTGGCAAATAAAGACAGAACAATGAAACCCTATGCATTTTATGCATAGGGTTTTTTGTCGTTTCGACGAGAAAATAGAATGAGAATAGTGCAAGTTATACAAAAGCACAATATGTATAATAAAAAGCATAAAAGTCTATTGTAATTTGTAGTGATTCTGTTGTATAATATAGTTTGATATAATAGCGTTTTTTGTTGGCTTCTGAAGGATAGAGGCGAACGCGCTGACTGCTTTGATATATAATTAAACCCATATAACACAAAGTGAAAAGGAGTGATTTGTTGTGAAAACGACAAGAGTGCTGGCAGGATTGTTGTGTCTTGTTATGGTAATCTGTTCCTTGCCCATGATGGCAACGGCAGCGGTTTCCAATGACTTGTACAACACCGTCGGAAAACTGATGGGGTATGAAAGTGCCCGTCCGGTGGTGAATGATCCTACATGGTTCGGTATGAACTTTGATTTCAAGAATAACTTTACCCAGACGGAGGGAATTACGCTTCCCGAGGGAGGAAGCTATGATAATACCAATGGTTTGAATCTGCCTTCCGGTTCCGCTGTGGCGTGGAAATACTACCCCAGTGGAAGTACCCAGTGGTCACCCCTGGCAACAGGTGCATATTTCACACGGTTTAAATTAAAAGAGAATGGTATTGCGGAGTATCAGGCATGTGCTTGTTATTCAAATGCACGGTCCTATATTCAAATTGACAGCGGTAAGGTAACTGTTTGGAGTTCCAAGGACAATGCTTCTTTGGGTGTAGATACCAATGACAGATCCATTGTGAGCAATATCAACGACTATGTGCCCGGAACGGACTGGAATGACATGTTGGTTGTTGCCAATGGTGGCGCAAAAAGCTCTGCTAATGGCTACAGCGTGTACATGAAGAAAACCGGCGATGAACAGTTTACCAAGATAGCATCTACCAATGGCTATCGCGGTGGCGGTAGTTGGAAATATACCGGTCTTACCATAGCAGGTCACGATGCTTATGTAAGTGATGCGGTGATGTTGAAGGGCGATGAAGCGGAATTGGCTTCTGAAAAGTCTGTTGAGTCTGTTCTGGGCGGTCCTGTTGCGGCATCCTATGCCTTTGATTTTGACGGAAGCTTTGATGCGAGAAACTGGACCAGAAATGGTTGCGGTGGCTTGGTAAGTCCTGCAGGCGTAACCTACAGCGACGAGAATGGTCTGGATATGACCACTGCGCCTTCTGCGGTTTCCTGGACCGTATATGCATTTTCCGGTTGGTCTCCCTTTAATGGAGAGCCCCCTTGGGGTACCTACACTCCCCAGGCGGTTTACCTGAAGTTGAAGGGTAATGTGAATGTTCAGCTCAGAAACCCCTCCAATGCATCAAGATTCTATCAGGACTTTGGCCCCAACAAAGCCATTGGCGGCGGTGGTGCTACCGTAGTTGAGAACAATAACATTGTTGCAGACAGCGGCTGGATGGAATACCTGATTGTTCCTGATGCTACCAGTACCACAAAAGGTTTTACCATTTATGCTAAGGGTGAAACTGCAACAAACGGCATTTGGCAAAAGGCGCTGGTAACCTCCGATTATCGGAGCGGTGGTGGTAACACAACCGGTATCAGTTTCTATGGTAATGGCGGTTGTGTTAAGAGTGTCAGAACCTATCGGCTTGGCATGAGTGATGCAGAGGTTCTGCCTGAGAACAGTTATCTTTGCTATGTGGATGAGCAGATGGATCAGGCACCCGGTTACAGTAACCTGAGTGATACTGATGTGGTATATGGTGACGGATATGCAACCTTGCCGACAACCGTAGAAAACGGTACGCTTACCTATCACCTGACCGATGCAGAAATTCCGGTTGGCGGATATACTGAGTTTAAAGTAAGATCCAATGGTCAGTTTGATGCATCCATCTACGATGGAACCACAGCAGTTGCGCTGAATATGTACAAGGATTATGGTGCCATCACCGGCGGAACCGGTTATGTTGGTAACTCCAGTTGTAGTTGGCGTATCTGGAGAATTGTAAGAACTGAGAGCGGTTATTCAGTTTACAGTAGAGCCGAAGGCGACAGCGGTTGGTTGGTACATAGCACCAACGCAAGCGGTAAGAGTGCAGAGGGTGCCGGCGTGAAGCTTGTTTTCTATCCCCATGCAAATGGAACTGATGTTGGTTCCGGTCAGCTGGATTATTTGAAGATTTTCGGTCCGGACAACGGTAAAGTAATTACCATGACCGATGGTGCGGGAACCACCGAGTATGATGGATGGGAAGCACCCAAGAATCTGAACTGTATCTCTGCCGTTGTAAAAGCAGATAATACCCAAAGAAGAACATTGATCTTTGCGGCTTACGGCGCAAACGATAATATGTTGGATGCACAGGTAACGCATATTCCCGCAGGAAAAGAGTCTGTGGTAGTTCGATTTAATGCATTGAAGAAATCTCAGGAGGTATATGGCGTGAAAGCATTTTTATGGAACCTTAACACTATGAATCCGATTACCGAAGCGAATTCCACCGAAGGTAATACTTCTGACAACACAGAGGTTGATGGATGGACCTTGTCAGGTAATGCTATGATTGAGAGCGGAAACCTTACCCTGAAGTCTACCACAGGTAGTGAGAGTTATGCTGAATATCCCACAGAAATTGGTAGTCAATATGACCTTACCTGGGATATGGCAATGGATTCATACAGCGGTAATGAAAACGTCCAGATTTACAATGGAAGCAATCTGCTTCAATTGGCAATCCGCAAGGACGGCGTTAGCTATAAGTCCTCAGCCGGAATGGTGGATATTCCCTGGATTATCAATCGTCAGTCTCATACCTACCGTCTTGTAGGTAACGGAAACAGCGCTTTGCTCTTTATTGACGGATATTTCGTAAGCAATCTTACTTCTCTGCCTGCAAGCACAGGCAAGCCCAGAATCAAGTTCTGGAACAGAGGAAATTCCGATATGAGAGTTCGGAATGTTGCTATGGATACCTATTCTGCAAGCAATGTTCCCGGACAGGGCTTCTGTGACACCTTTGAGGCAGGCTCTTTGGATGG
>JAZRCD010000294.1:0-12534 GCA_045635425.1 Ructibacterium sp.
AGGCTCTTCTGCGAACCTCTTCACGTGGGATAAGTGCGGAGCGTGAGAGCATCTGTTCCCAGGTAAGACAACCTTCCATATCGAAGCCAACCGTTACAACGTTACGAAGGAAAGGTAAACTCTTTGAATATAACGGCTCGCCAGGTTTTAGATTTTTAAGCTCAGGACAGAGTTCTTCGATGATTTCTTTATAGTTTATATCCTTGCAAAACTCTACCATTACAAGTGTATGGGTATCGGACTGTTTGAGCAAATATTCAATCTCGTGGATTTTATAAGCGGTATTAACCGTAACCAAAACCGCACCGATTTTAGTGGTTGCCCAGAAGGTGATAAACCATGCAGGCACATTGGTTGCCCAAATTGCCACGTGGTCTCCCGCCTTAACGCCCATGGAAATCAGAGCCGCTGCGCAATCATCCACGTCACGACGGAATTCGGTATATGTTCTGGTGTAATCCAATGTGGTATATTTGAATGCATATTGGTCAGGATAGTTCTCTACCATGGTATCCAGAACTTCCGAGAAGGTAGACTCGATAATATCATACTTCTTCCACGGGAAAGTACCTGTCTTAGAACGATTATAATGAATACCTTCTTTATCCTGTTTCTTTCTGCCAATTGCCGCAATATAGTTAGCAAAGTGGGTCAAAACAATATCTGCATCGTTGATTTCATCGTTCCAAGCCACCGCAACAAATCCGTCATAGTTCAAGGAAGAAAGTGCATTGACAAAACTCTCAACCGGCAAATCACCCTCACCGATCAGGGTTGTCTTATCATCCTTCATATCGCCCAGCCGCACATACTTGATGTGAGCGCCTAAGTTTTTGATGGTGGTCTCTGCAGTTTCCCCTGCGCCAAAGTAGGTACCCCGAACATTCCAGGATGCTCCGATGATTGCGGAGGAGAAAAAGTTGATGATATCAATTACCCGAGTGGTATCTGACAGAACACCTACTGTTTCGAAAAGAATCTGAATGTCCGCTTTTTCTGCAACGGCAATAGCCTTTGCCATCTTTTCTTCCAGAACCTTCGTAGAAGTTTCCTCTTCCATTCGATAAATAACCCGCTCTACGCCGGCGCTTCTTGCCAGTTCCACATACTTGAGAATCTCTTCGGGAGTCGCCTCGGCAGACTCTACAGGATGGGGGTAGGTTAATGCAGAAACAGCCAAACCACGATTCAACAGTTTCCGTTTTGCATCTGCCACTCTTTCACTTCTCAAGATGCTGTCATAGTGCATTTTTCTTTCATGAATCGCGTCAAAAATCTCAATTCCGGCATAACCATAATCGTATGCAAACCGGCACAAATCCAAGAAAGAAGCACGCTTTACATATTTTGTCGAAAATACCAGTTTCATATTACGCCTCCTCAAATACGATCTTATTGAGAGCATTGATGTATGCACGGATACTTGCCGCTACAATATCGGTAGATGTTCCGTTACCGGAATAAAGTTTTCCGTTGTTCCGGAGCCGTACCAGCGCAGAACCCAACGCTTCCTTACCCTCGGTAACCGCCTGAATCTGAAAATCATCCAGTTCATAGTGATAGCCGATACACTGTTCAATGGCAAGGAAGACAGAACCGATGGGACCATCTCCTGTGCTGACACCGGTCAGGATTTCGTCACCGCGCTTTAAGGTAACCTGAGACATAGCACCATTTAAATTACCACAATTGGTGTTATAACTTTCTAAATGATAGGTAGAGGGTGCCTGCATAGCAGAACTTGCAATCAGCGCTTCGAATTCCTTAGCGCCGACAGAACCCTTCTTCTCACAAACCTGCCGGAGTGCCTTAAACACATTGCCGCAATCCTCATCAGACAGGTCATATCCCAGCACTTCTGCCGCCTGCGCTACCTGAGTAATGGTGCTGTCCGCATCCAATAAAATCTTCTTCTTTTCGCTGACAGACGTCTCGGTTTCGTAACCGTCACGACTGATGTTTTCTAACAAATCATCAATACTTGCATGGATTCTGGTGTTCTGGAGACCGACCTGAATTCCCATGGTTTCTCCGCGGGCAGTAACCGCATCGGACAGTTCTCCCATCATCAATGCATTCTTACCTGCCATAGCACACTTTAAGCCTTCTGCACCTGCAGAAACTGCGCTGATTGCAGTGGCAACTGCCATATTAATTGCATCGGACACCTGCACATAAACAGGAACCGAAACTGTATTCTTCATTTCCTTAACCAATTCTGCGATTTCCTCAGGAAGAGCAATGCCTGCGCAATCGCAAATGGTTACCATTCCTGCACCATTTGCCACCGCTTCCGCTGCCGCTGCGAGCAAGAACTCCTTGTCTGCGCGGGTTGCATCCAACGCCACAAACTCCACATCATCACAAAGCGCTTTTGCCGCCTTGGTTAGTTCTCCGATTCGTACAATCATCTTATCAGACTTCATGTGATACAGATACTCCATCTGAACAGTAGATGTAGGCACCTCTACCTGAAGTCGAGGCGCTTTGGCATCTTTTACGCATTCCCAAGCATTAGCAACCTCATCTGCAGTAATGCCAACAGGAATGGCAAGAACGCTACTTTCTACATTCTGCGCAATGGTCTTATAGATAATGGTATCCTCTCTGAGACTCTGAATGGGTGCCAGTTCAATAGCATCTGCGCCAAGTGCATCAGCACATGCAGCAACCGCAGTCTTTTCCCGAAACAACAAAGAAACATCACTGTCAAGAGCAAGATTTTTTAAGGTAATGTCGGTAATTTTAATTTGGTTCATGGGGAATACCCTCCTTTAAAATTTTTGCCATGCATGGCATTTTGCGGGGGAACAAAAAAACGTCTCCATCCCTTTGCTCCAACAAAGAGACGAAAACGCAACATGCTTTGTTTCCGCGGTACCACTCTTCTTCATCCATTCGGATGCCCTTCGATGCAAACACATCTTGACTCTGTAACGGGAGTTCCCGTCCATCCCTACTACCTTTCAGGATAGCCGCTCCGCGGTGAGTTCAACAATGCCCTCCCAATGTCTCGCACCAACCGACATCTCTCTCCAGGCGAAGATCCTTTGCCTACTATTCCGCATCTCAGCGTTTCTATTAACGTTACGGGTAATTATACCATGGTTTATGCTGTTTGTCAAGGATTTTTTACATTCTTTGCAGAAAAAAAGAGGACGGCTTGCGCCATCCTCTTTTTGTAAATCATTCTTATTCCATGGTCAGGATCATGTCGTCATTCAGGTTTGCCTGAGTTGCAGCATCCCAGTAGAACAAACGAACGGTATTTGCCTCATCAGCAAATTCATAAGGAACGGAAACGGAACCGGTACCTGCTTCGATATTTGCATATTCTGCATTTACCAAAAGACCGTTGCCATCATACTCAGCAAATACCAAAGTCTTTGCCTTGTCACCCTTCATTACCAGTGCACGAGGAGTACTATACTTGAGTGCTTCGGTATTCTCAGCTGCCACGGTACTATAACCGTCGGTAAGTGCCAGATCACCCTCAGGAGCAGGAGCATAAATCTTCAGATAATCCAACTGACCGGTACCTGCATTTTCGCCATTCTGATGAATGTAGAAGGTCAGGGTGATACCGTTAACGGTAGAAGCTGCACTACCATTCACAATATGTTCTACCCAAGCGTCAGTTCCATCCACCTTACTGTAAACACTGTAGCCCTCTGCAGAACGAACAATGCGGTAGGTACGCCATACGTTGTTACTATCTGCAAAGTAACCAAATCCTGCACCGGAAAATACATCACTGTAGTCCTTGTTGGTGTTGAAGCTACCGCCGTTGGTACCATCACCAAAAGCAACGTTACAGTTACCATTGGATCTGGTCTTGAATTCTGCATAACCGCCTACAGGAATTTCTGCATCGGACAGAGCGTACTTCTTGGAACCGGTTTCGGTAGTGGTTTCAAACTTAGCAATACCCTCAACACAGTTTGCCTGGGTGGTTACATTGCCGTAAGAAACTACTGCATTCATGTCATCTTCATACCATGCAACGTTTGCAGCTGCAGGAATGGTTGCTGCATCTTCTGCACCCAGAACGTATGCTCTAACGCTCTTTACACAACCGCCATTACCGTAGAAGCTGATACCGGTAGTGTTACCGCCGCCGGTTCTCCAGCCGGTACCATCAGCAACCTTGGTCCATTTTGCTGCAGAACCACCCTTTGCATAGAAGCTATAACCGGAAGTAGCATCACTGTTAGGAACAATCAGGTATTCCATCCAGCCATTGTCGGTGGTAACAGTATCGTTGTAGTAGCTGGTTCCAACATTAGTACCGGTACCAAGCACCTTATTTGCGTCAACATCAATGTAGAATCTACCTGCATTACCGGGGCCTCTGAACTGTACATTTACCTTACCCTTCGCCTTAAAGTACACCGCCTGAGGAATGTAGTTAACAGGAGAAGCCCACGGGGGAACCTGGCTGAAGGGAGACCATCCGGAAAATGCATTGAAGTTCCAGTTAACTGCCTCGGTTGCAGTAGTCATATCCAAACCATTCTCGTCGGAGTAAGTTACGCCGGCAGGACTGGTCATAGAACCCTGACGCTTCCAGTAGGTGCTATCGAAGGTGCTATCGAAGTCCAAAGCGTAGGTAGCCGCTACCTTACCGCCCATAATCTGTTCAATGGAATCATATTCAATAGCCTTAACGCCACCTACCCAAGATACTGCATAACCCATCTTGGCACTTTTTGCGTTTATGGTAAATCCGCCGGTGTTCCAAGCATTACCGGGACGATAAGTGGTGGTGGAGTTAACCAGTGTAAACTCTGTATCGGTTGCCTTCTTCATATATACGTCATAACCATTGTTATCATTGGCTTTGATTACAACATCATTCCAAGAAGTACCGGGCTTGTAATCAACCAGGTTTGCACTGACACCCATATCTTCTGTGCCTTCTGCACGACCCCAAACAGTTACGCCGTTGTTGGAGAAATCAATGTATACTCTGTCATTACCACTCCATACCTTAGGCGCCTGTGTCTGGAAGGTACCATCAGGATCCAGTTTGAAGTTAAAGGAGTAGTTGTTAGAAATACAAAGGGGAGACCAACCATTATACTTACAAGTAGGTCTGTAACGGAACTGAGCCTCTGTTGCAGGGAATACCACACCATCAACTGCATCGTAAGTGATACCCTCTCCGGTATTCACACCATCCTGGGTTGCATCAAAGGAACCGGAGAAGTCCAGATTCATTGCAGCCCAATCAGAAGAAGATACTGCAGGATTTGCATAAGGTTTGCCAAAAATAGCACCGATAGATTCTCTCAAACCATCGGTAATACCGGGATTGGGAGTGTCATCTTTCAAACTTTCATCAGGTTCGGTAGAACCACCACTTGAATTATCCTGTTTCTCATCTGATGTTTTTACAACAGCTGCATAAGGAATTACCGCATTAATACCGGTAAAACTCAAGCCGCCATTATAACCACCATTTCTCCATGTGGTTGCGGTCACAATCTTGGTCCATTCCGCAGCGTTTCCGCCTCTTGCATAAAGAACCTGTGCATCACTATTGCTTACATCACGAAGCATGATATATTCCACATAGTCGTTACCGGGAGCAAAGGATTCTTCGTGAACGGTAACACCACTTGCAGAGGTTGCATCAACACCTGTAGGTGTAATGGTATAGAACATACGGTAATGATCCGAGGTGGGCAGGTATGCCTGGGCAATGATGTAACCGGTGGCATCGGATACCTTACCCTTGAAGTAGATCGCATCACCATAACTAAAGGGACACCACTTGGTTGCAGGGTTGTATTTCCAAAGACCCTGAGTTGCACCAAAGCTCAAACCCTCTGCTGCATAGGTAATTTCGGTTGCAGTTTCAACACCGGCCGGTTGTACATAAGAGGTTCCGGCTGTAACAAAGTCAAATGCCAAATCGGTAGCAGGCAGAATACTTGCCGCACCCAATACTTCACCGGCTGCATCCATTTCTGCTGCAGTAGGTGCATTACCGCTGATTTCAACGGAAGGGATAACTTCTTCCTCTACCAGAGGAGTATCGCTACCTTCCAGCATCACTGCATGAGCAACATGGGCATCGTGACCACTAACGGTAAAACCGGTAGATTTCCAACCACCGTTTGAACGATAAGATGCAGTGGAACATACCAAAGTAAAGTCCGGATCAGTTGCCTTCTTCATGTAAACGCTGTAACCGTTGGCAGAACTTGCTTCACCGCCATTGGCAACAACCGCCATATCAATCCAGTCATTACCGGGCGCAAATTCGTTGGTGTTAGGAATTACAGACTGACCGGAGTTAATGGTCTCATTATCCGAAGAAGAGAATACAGTTACTCCACTCTCGGTAGCAATAACAAAAGAACGACCGTGATTATAATATGCACAAGCCTCGAATTCCAATCTTCCGTTTGCATCCAACTTAAAACGTGTGGTGTAAGCACCATATACCAAAGGACACCATCCTTGGCTCTTTAAATTAGCGGGGAAATACGTCCAGATATAGGTGTTATCCGCCGGAAAATTCAAGCCATTGGTATTGTCATAACTAAATCCGGCTGTCGTAAAATCAGCTGCAGCACCACTGGAATCTCTTACCGAAACGTTATCATTGTTTGCGAAATCGTTGGTAAAGTCCAAATCCATACTTGACCATGTAGCAGAATTATGAGCACGAGAACTTATTCGTCCCATCAGTTTGCCAATCTCGTCGTACAGATTGTCACTAACTGCCGCAGATGCCTGAATCATGGGAAGACTACAAATTACCATCATGAGACAAAGCAGAGCTGCTAAAACTCTTGTCTTTTTCATAAAGAAACACTCCTGTGAAAAAATATATAATGATTTATTATTTTTCAATGTTAATATTACATCCGGCCCTCTGTTTTTCCTTCTAAAAAGAACAAAAACACAAATTTAGCCACAATGATGTAACTATTCTGTAACATTTTATCACATGTGTATCAAAAAATCAAGTATATTTCCTTAATTTCTGTATAATAAAAGCACAATATGTATACCAATGTATCTTTTTCCACGGTTTTTCAAAGAGTTGTCTTTGCACGATATGTATTCAAAAAAAACAGAGCGGATCATCCGCTCTGTTTTTTTCTTATTTTACTGTCAGTTGCGCACCCATGTCTGCCATAGTCAGGTTAGAGAAGTCATTCCAAAGGAGAACCTTTAAGGTGGCATTCTTATCCTTCATGGCATACTCGTGTGTCATAATACCGATTCCTGCCTCCACCGGAACAATTGACAGATTGGTCAAAAGTCCGTCTTTCACTTCTGCAAGAATCAGGTTCTTTTGTGTTGCACCCTTCTTAACCACCATACGAAGTGCGCCGTAGTAGGAAATCTTCGCCGCACCGTCGGTAACCACAAGGGGTTCGGTACCGAAGCCGTCGTAGATGGCAAGTTCACCCTCCGGAGTGGGTGCGGGACCATAAACCTTGATGTAGTCATACTTTACATTGGGATTGCCTGCTATCAGCAGAATTTGTGTCGGATTCATAGCTTCCATGGAAGGCTTATTCTCAAACACTTTTACCCAAACGCCGTCACCATCTGCCATGGTATAACCGTTATAGGTTCCGTCATTATTCCGTACCACTCTCCATGTGCGGTAGGTGTTGCCGCCATCGGTGATGCTGTAATTATCACCGGATGTACCAACGCTTGCCTGAATACCATTGTGGGAAAGGAGAAGACTGCCGTTTCCGTCGCTGAACTCCAGCGCATTGATGTTATGACCTGCGGTCTTAAATTCAGCATAACCACCCTTGGGAATTGTAAGGTTTGCCAAAGTAGCAGTACCTTCACCTTTGCCCTCTGCCACAACCAGATTACCACTTTCTGTGGTCATGCCATCAACATTGACATTATGAAGAAGATCCGCTGTATCAAAGGTTTCTTCAAAGTACTTATAACCTGCACCGCTCGGCAAAGTAGCATTTTCCGCAATCACACCTTCAGTGGTGTAAACATTTGCGTAATCCAGATATGCCTGACAGGTGTCGTTACAACGGAATCTGAGGCCGGTGTTACCGCTACCGTTTTCATAATTATAAGCGGTGGTTTCTGCCAGGAGATACCACTTGTTGTTACCAAAACTTTCTGCCTTAACCCATACGTTATAGCCACCGTTGTCATTGACACGAACCAGATATTCTGCCCAATCGGTACCGGGTACGAAGTTGAACTTCATATCCACATCGGCACCTGCATTTACCATAACGCCGTTTGCCTTAACTTCAATATAAACCTTACCCTTTTGTTCAGGATCAGCCTCTGCGGGAGGTTTCATCAAGGAGTAAAGCACGTCATCATAATCCGAAACCTTTGCCTTGAAGACCACGGTATTTCCATTTTCCAAAGGAGACCATTTGCTTCCACCTACGTTATAGAATCTCCAGTCTGCGCTTTGAGAGAAGAACATTCCGTCTTTTTCAATGGTAGGTGCGGTCACAATATAGGTGCCACCGCCTACGGTCAAATCAAATCCGGGTTTAAAATCAAAGTACTGTGCCGCAGCAACATTTCCTGCGATATCCTGCAAGGAATCTTCGGTAGTGAACGTCATGTCGGTGTCATAGATTGTCAGTTGCTGAACAGATCCTGCCTTAGTGAAGTAAACTGCAGAATGCTTGCTGATACCAATGGTAGCAGTTGTGTGAAGAATATTAACCCACTTACCGGAGAGGAAACCGTCCTGCCTTGCATAAACCGCCATACCGGTTTCGGTCTTTTCTACAAGATACTCTGCCCAATCGGTACCGGGAGCAAAACCAACCTTGGTTTCTGCATCAGCATCGGATGTAACACCGGTCGCTGCAATGTTCAAGACATATACCTGTTCCTGCTTCTCGGTTTCGTCGTTCGGCTGCTTGAAGTAGGCAATCATCGGAATATCATTCTGCACCTTTGCCTTGAAGTAAACCACACGTCCCTCATCAATAGCAGACCAACCGTCTGCATCTGCGAAACGCCATCTGGGTGCGTCACCTGACAGAGTCAAACCGTTTTCGGTATCGTAAGTGATTTCTGCCTTATCGTAGTTACCCGCAGGTAAAAGTTCCTCAATATTAGGAAGGGTAAACTTAAACTCCTTGTAAGGATAGAGTCCCTCGCCGGCAATCGCTTTGATATCCTCAAAGAGGAGGGATGTGTCAAGGGGCTCATAAAGTTCTACTCTTTTGAGGTAACCACTTCCTGCAAAATAAAGACCGATGGAATCATTATCTTTATTTCCATAACCCTGACCGATTGCCGCCAGCACCCATTTACCATCATCGGTAAGACCTTTCGCATACAAACGAACACGCTCTTTTTCCTCTGCCACCATCAGGTATTCCACAAATTCGGTTCCGGCACCGCCTTCTCTGCTGTATGCCAGTTGAGAGAAGTTATTTTTGCCAAAGGAATCGGGAGAAATGGTGAAACTTCCGTACATCTTATTTCCGTCCGGACTCTGGGTTTTAACCTCAATGCTCTGTCCCTCTTCTACCTTCAACCGGAAGTATACAAAGCGCTTGCCCAACTCCAGAGGAGACCAGTTTGCAATACCGTTATAATAACGCCAGAAACCGCGACCACCTTCCAAAGTCGAATCAATGGGAGCACCGTTTTCCTGTGTATGTTCCCCTGCCGGCTTGAATACAAAACCGCCACCACTCTGGTAATCCTTATTGGTCATATCGAAGGTCTTGTAAGAAATCACTTCTGAACCCACAATTTTCTGTACAGAATCGTAGATTTCATTTTCCGGGATAATAAGAGGAGCTTCCTCTTCTTCTGCATTGGGTGTGTAAATCATTGCCCGATTCACAACACCTGTTCCGGTAAAGTAAATAGCTGAATTCTTACTAATTCCGGAGGTTGTGGTAGTGTGAATTACTTTTACCCACTTACCCTCTACAAAATCATCTTTTTTCGCATAAACGGACATACCGGATTCAGAACCGGTAACCAGATACTCTACAAAATCCGTGCCGGGAGCGAAAGGAATGAGAATATCTCCTATGTTGGCAGAAGAAAGACCTTTTTCTTCAATAATAAGTTTGTATGCCTGCTCCTGCTTCTCGGTTTCGTCATTGGGCTGTTTGAAGAAAATTGTCAACTTTTCTTCGGCAGAATTTACCTTTGCCTTAAAATAAACCGATTTTCCTTCAGCAATTGCCGACCAAGCATCTGCAACATAATAACGCCATCTGGGTCCAAAAGAATCTTCAAGATTGCTGTCCGCCATAACCATACCGGTGCTGTCATAGGTTACCTCCAACTGGTCATAACTGGAACCGGTATAGTGAGCAGATGCATAACTTTCGTTGAAATTAAAACTCTTGTAGGGATATACAGCAGCTCCGGTAATTTCAGGAATACTTTCAAAGGTATCCAATGCGGAATAGGTCGTTACCTTCTGTACCGCACCATTACCGGTAAAATATACCTCAGAGGAAGAACTCAGATTTCCATTACATACATTCTCGTTCAGAACAGCAACCCACTTGCCATCATACTGGCTATCATCCTTGGCATAGATAAGCAAGCCACTTCCGTCTTCACGATCAACTGCCAGATACTCTACAAAATCAGTTCCGGGAATAAAAGTCGACAACTGAACACCCTGAGAATATAGACCTTGTGTTACTGCCTCCGGAGTAATGATTACTTCATACGCATCCTGATCCGCAGTGGTGTCAGGCACGTGGAAATAAAGGGTCATTAACTGTCCCTCTTCTACCTTAAGGCGGAAGTAAATCGCCTTATCAGCACCAAGAGATGAAGAGTTGCCGGAACCAAAACGCCATCTGGGTGCAGATCCGGAAAGAATCATACCGCTTTGTCCGTCAAAAGACACCTCGCCAGAATCGAATCCGCTTCCACTACCGCTATAGAGACTGGCCGCATCTGGCGCAGTGAAATCATAATCTCTGTTTGCCCAAAGGTCTCCGCCAACGACTTCTTCCACAGTCTGATACATATCGAAACGGGTATACAATACCAATTCCTGCACAAAACCAACGCCGGAGAAATACACCTCCGAGGTGGAACTCAGGCTTCCGTTACAGGTGGTCAAATTCAGAACACATACCCACTTGCCATCATACTGGTCAGCACTCTTAGCATAAACAAACATTCCGTTGCCGTCCTCACGATCAACTGCCAGATACTCTACAAAATCGGTGCCCGGAACAAAATTCGACATCTGTGTTCCCTGAGAATATCTACCTTGTGTTACTGCCTCCGGGGTAATGATTACTTCATACGCATCCTGATCCGCAGTGGTGTCAGGTACGTGGAAATAAAGATTCATGGAACTTTCCGCTTCCACCTTAAGCCGGAAATAGATAACATTTCTTTTTCCTAACGATGAGGAATTTTGAGAACCAATTCTCCATCTGGGTGTAGGAACCTCGTCTGTAGCTACAAGGTTCAAACCATTTTCGAAATCAAAGGTCGCCCCTGCAGACTCCACCCCATTGCTACTACCAAGATACAGACTCTCTGCATTGGCGTCGGTAAAAGCAAAAGTCTTTTTAGCCAGAAGGTCAAAGCCCACAACATCCTCAATGGTACTGTAGGTTGCGTCCTCTGCAAGTACAAACATGGGAATTGTGGTCAGAACCATCATGACACAAAGCAGTGCCGCAAGAATTCTTGACTTTTTCATCATACATCTTCCTTTCTATTGTTAATAAAACCTAAAATTATTTACAATGTTACAATTGTATTATACAAGATGCGCCTGAAAATAACAAGGGGTTTTCTTTATACTTTTGTAGGGAAAGTGTACACTTTTGAATTCATATTTATATTTTCAAGCACGACTGTAGGTATGAAAACAAAAAAAGCCCCGAGCTAAAAACTCGGGGCAATATTTTATTTTCTTACAGACTGAAAGTCAGAGCAGGTGCCAGACTCTTCAGAGTACTGAAGCCATTCCAAAGGAATACCTTCACCTTGGTTGCATCAGTTGCGGTTGCATTAACAAAAGTGCTATCGCCATTAAAGTCTGCAACATCGATAATCTGTGCCTGTACCATATCGTCACCCTTGTAGGAAACAACCAGGAGCTTACCTGCATCTTCTGTTACGATTGCACGAAGAGCTGTGGGGTATGCGGGGGTTGCGCCATTTTCAAGTGCAGTTGCGGTATATGCATCGGTAACGGTCAGTGCGTTTGCAGGTGCAGGACCATATACCTTGAAGTATTCAAGTCTGCTGTCACCGACGAGGATACCGCTACCATCTTCACTCAGGGTGTCAGAACCATTCTTGGTACCAAAGTTTAAGTGAACTTTAGCCGCACTAGAGGAACTGTTTCCTGCATTGTCGCCGAGCAGAACCCAACCGGTATCAGTATCGTTCTTTACATAGAGGCTGTAACCATCTGCGGTACGAACCAGTCTCCAAACTCTCCATGAGGTGTTGTTCGCACCGGTGAAGTTATAGGCGTTGGTAATGGTGTTATAGTCACTCTGCTGGCCAATGAAAACACTCTTTTCGCCATCCGTGAACTGGTATTTG
>JAZRCD010000295.1:0-5455 GCA_045635425.1 Ructibacterium sp.
ACCAAATAATCCGTCTTGGTTTTATCATCCCATGCCACGCCCAGATTAAACCCTTCGGCAACAAACCGAATGGGAAGCATGGTTCTTTCATTGTAGATAGCAGGTGCCACATCCAAGGTTTCTGCCCTTTGATTCAGGTAGGCAGTTCTTTGGTTGATGCCGAGGCGAATGGTATTCTTATCCATCCGAAGTTGTACCGTCTTAGAACTCTCATCCCATCCCACCGTTCCGCCAAAAGCCTCAATGATGGCACGGATGGGGACTAAGGTTCTACCATTTACAATCATGGGTTTGGTTCCACGACCCGGATCAATCTCCAAATCCTGACCATTGACCTCCATGATGGGATTGTCAATGGTGAGACTGACTACTACATCCTCCGGCGCATTCGCCAAAACAATCCCACTTGACACCACCATAAAAACAAGAAAAAGACTTAACGCACTCCTTAAAATTTTCTTCATATGGGTCACCTCTTCTTCATTATACCACTTACAACTTCTTCCGTAACACACGTTTGTTTATTATACTACAACCCCGTTCTTTTTTCAACCATCATTTTCCCAATCTTTTTACGAAAAACAAACCAATTTTTGCCTATTTCGTGCGTTACAAACAGTTTCATCTTTCCCGCCCTCTCTCAGGGGTTATCTCTCTCCTAAACACATAGAAAAAGTATGTGCGATTTTCGCACAGACTTTTGTAATATCCGGGTTGATTCTTCCTCATGGAGCAGGCATACGCCTGACTCCTCATTCCTTTTCCACGGGCAGAACCAGATAGGATTCTGCTGTGAAAACCTTATTTTCCGCAATCCGACATTCTTCGACTTTGCTATACATTCCCTTGTTGTTGCTATGACAAACATAGGTGTTTTTGTCCGTTGCAGCAATGTCAATCCTGAGCCGTTGCCCTTTTTTGATTTCAAAGGCATACTCATCGAAGGTAAAATCCAGAACAACCTTTTGGCTGGGGGAATATTCCTCTTTTTGATACAGAATCGACGTAATATCATGTCGCAGGGCATAGTCCCCCTTGTCATTTTGAATTCCTATCATCATATAAAAGGAGGTGTCTTCACAGTCGGACGCCACCGAAAGCCTTGCTTTCATTCTGCCTTTTACAAAGATATCTTGCGCGAAAGGTTCGGTGTAAATGGTTATGACATCCTCCCGTTGCTCAGGCTCGTCCATAAAGCATCCCTCAGGAGGAAATGACGGAGGATTTTGGGGGTCATAGAAAAAGGATTTTTCCGGCCCGTTCATAGGAAGAACCCACTCCTCTGTTTTTCCTGAGTAAAAATCGGTCCTCCATTGGTTTTCAAAGGTTCGGTAATAGGTAATCTTCCCCGTCTCCACAAAAGGTTTTTCTCCGTTTACAATATGGGAAAGCCAACGAACGATAAAATCCTTCCCGAACTGTTCTGTTACCGATCCGTTGGGGAACCCGATACCCCGCTCTTTGTCATAGGTATCTCCATGGTGATAAGGAGACACAAGAAGGGCGCTCTGTTGCTTGGTTTCCTCATCCATCTCCTCCCACATCCGAAACATACCGCCTAAATAAAAGTCGTTATATCCTGTGGTAAATAAAATGGGAATCCCTGCATGGGTCACCGCATCTCTTGCCTCGTTTCCGCCGTAACGGGTCTCCCAAAAGGGGTGTTCTCGTTCGGGAGCCAATAGCATCTGTTCAAAATCCTCTGTCCGCTCCCCTAAAACCCGCTGGGACAAATTACAAAGGGGCAACTGAGAAAAGGAGTCCATGGAATGTGTTTTTTTCAAACCGGACTTTGCCTTGTAAAGATTGAAATGCCAATTGGCGTGACCCCGTCGCATGGCACCGTTGCGGTACCAAAGACGATAGCGTTCACTATCCTGAACACGAAATACAGCTCCCTTGATATCATTCTCAAAGGGAGCTGTGCTATAGTGTAAAGATGCGGTGTAACTTCCGCCCAACAAGAAAAGTTGTCCGTTATAAAAATCCTGCCGACGAATCCATTCTCTCAGTGCAAGTCCGTCCTCCCGCTCGTGGATATAGGGAACAAACGCCCCCGAACTCTTTCCCTGACCTCTGCAATGTTGAAATACCAGAACAAAGTTATTTTCCGCCCATGAAAGATTCTCCCTCAGGAAATCGCGACAGAGTTCTTCCTCCGACTTCCCCTCTGCATTCCCCACATAAGGGGAACGGGTAACCACCACCGGGAATTTCCCCACCTTGTCCGGCTTTAAAACCATAGTAAAGAAATCTGCACCATGGGCCCTATTGTATTCGTAATACACCTGCGGATTCATAAAACCACCCTCTAATTCGTCTTTCCATTCTATTGGAGATGTGCGTTTTTCTGCCCGATATGTAAATATTTATCGGCAGGCTATTCTTTTAAATTTATAGGCCCTTGTTGACATAGATTATGGCTTATTACTGTTTTTTTCGAATAAGTACATTGAGTACCAATGCAACAAATGTTAGTACCTGCAACATAAGAAAAGCAGCGGTATATCCACCCGTAAGTTCCAGAACCTTGTTCGCTGCAGTAGCAACCAAAGAACCAACCATAACAGTAAATGTCATTATAGCCATATTATTTGAAAAATACTTCATTCCAAAGAAAGTGGAAGTAAATGCCGCAGTAATTGTAGGACACGAACCATAAGACACCCCTGTAAGGCACAGACCTACAATGCATAAAACAAGCGAATTTGCAAATACGGCAATAAGTGTAACCGCAGCTGCACATATTGTAAGAATATTAGCACAAATCATTGTTTTTCTGCTGCCTATCACATCGAAAATTGCACCTGTAAGGATTCTTCCTATTCCGTTGCAAACAGAAAGGACACCTACTAAAGATACCGCCAAGGTTTCAGATGCATTAACTGACAAAGCCAGATCTTTGGCAAAACTTATAACAGAACTTCCAACCGCAGCCAAAAATGATATACAAATAAACGCCATCCAGAAAGAAGGACAACAAAGCATCTGAACCGAAGTAAAATCTCCGCGTGCAGACTCAACAGCTTTTGTATTTTTTTCACTTTCCGGCATTGGAAGAACAACACCCTCCCCCGGTGTTTTAATCAAAATAGCAGCAACAAACAAAACCGCAAAAATTGCTATACCAACTATCATATAAGTTGCCCGCCAACCCAAAGTACTTTTAAACATAGCATCCGCAACATTACCCAAAACCAATGCAGATGCACCAAATCCCATCATAAGGCAACCTGAACAAAGACCTTTTTTATCAGGGAACCAAACGCTTACTGTCGCAATAACTACATTATAAGCAATTCCAATTCCAAGCCCGGCAAGTACACCATATGTAATATAGAGCATTTCGACAGAAGCATTTTTCAAAAGTGCAGTAAGCACAAAACCTGCGGCAGACAATACCCCCGCAATCACAAGAGCCACCTTATGACCTACACGTTTGGACAAACGGGCACCCAAAAGACCTCCCACACAAAAAAACGTCATAGCAAGTGTGAAGTTAAGCGCAAGCTGTGATGCTCCCCAACTAAACTCAACCGCCAAAGGTGCCTTTAAGATGGACCACGCATACAAAACTCCTGCAAAAAGCATTGCAATAACACCACTTATCATATATCCCCAACGCCTTGAGATATTTTTATTTTCTTTAGTCATAATTAACCTCCGTTCAAAACACTGAAATACTATATTTTCCTGCATCCGATAGTATATGTAAACATCAAAATCGGCAAACTAATCTTTTAAATTTTATAGACTTGACACGAGTAAATATTAGAGCGATAAAATATAAACAGAATTATCTTCCCACTTTACTCCATATCCAAAAAATTCAGCAACCTTTCTAATTGGAATCATTGCTAACCCATCAATAACCCGACACCCAACATCTATAGGAATAAAAGTTTTGTTTTCATATACACGATCATTATATATTACCAACGATTTCTCGCCCTTATTCAAAATAATACGGTCGTCACCACCCCAACCTGCTTTAATCTCTAATTTATCACATATAACCTTTGCAGGAACAAGGGTTCTGTCATCAATAATAATCGGGCTATTATAGAATTTTATTTCTTCGTTATCAAGGAAAACCTTATTATCATTTTTCGTTTTATACTTTAACACAGTTTTTTCAAGTTTTCTGCATTCATCTATGGTGAAATAATATGATTTATCTGGTGTTCTGCACAGATAATCCTTTTTTGATGATAAGTGAAAACTAATAGCCATTTCGCCATCAACATAAATATTCATCGATTCACCGCCAGACGCTTCCCATCCACCTTCAAACGGAACAAGTTTCATAGAAGAAAGATCGTTAAGAATATCTTCTATTTCTGACTTATCCGATGTAACATATTTATAATATCCAGCCATCAACGGGTGCGAAAACTCTCCGCCATTGTAATACGAAACCATAAGTTCATTACATGATTTAATACAAATATTGTGATAATCTCTATTTTCTGCAAAAACAGAACAAGTCGAAAAAATAAACATTGAGCATATAATCAATCCAATAATTATTTTTTTCATAAAACAAACTTCCTTTCTATATTGTTTCGCAATATTCGACAAAGTTCGTGTCAAGACCGGAGAACAGTGAATAATAAGAACCATCACCCAACACAAAATCACAGATTTCTGTTGGGTCCCGAGAACCTTGATACTCGTAAGCTCGTATTAGGACCTACTAACTTTTCCCTATTTTTTTAACTGTTTTCTTTGAACAAAATTCCTTAGAACCCGCGAGAATACTGGATTTTCTCGCTCCGATGATATACGTAAATATAATAAATCGGCAAACTAATATTTTAAATTGTATGGACTTGACACAAGTAAACCTTCTCATATAGTATTCGCATTTGTGTTCTTCATAAAATAATTAGTTATTATCCTCATCATCAAAACGTTTGAAATGATTAAAAACAATAATCCTCTCAAATATAATATTTTTTAAAATTTCATATTCATCCAAATCGGATACCAATGATTTTTTACCCACCTTTTGATTATCAGTTTTATATTTTCCTGACATTATTTCTAATGCCGTATCATGTGACATATATTTTCTTAAAATATCACTAAAAATATCTTTTCCTGAAACAGTATATCTTTCAACATTAATATTTCCATTCAAAGATTTAGTAAAAGCATCAATGACATCAGCTAAAATACGTTTTAGTTTTATCTTTTGAAGATTATTATAAGCTGCTAAGTTGCTTGAATGTACATATTCATTTCTTACTAAATAAATTCTTTGTATATCAAATTCTAGCCTTTTTTCTATACTTTTAATATACCCTCGTATATTTGTGTAATTTCCTAACAGTGAAATATACTTTTCAAGTTTATGCTTGTAATATAATGATTGACATTTCTCAAGACATGCAAGTTCTTTATTTTTTATGCATATATCTACAAATTTCTCCAATGTAACACTTTTATCATG
>JAZRCD010000296.1:0-2196 GCA_045635425.1 Ructibacterium sp.
CCCTCCCCTTACCGAGGAGAGAAGAAAGGAACTGAGCAAGGGCATCTCCAAGCGTGGTGAGGATGGCAAGGTTGCAATCCGTAACATTCGTCGTGATGCTTTGGAACAGTTCAAGAAACAGAAGAAGGACGGAGAAATCACCGAAGATGATTTGAAGGGTCTGGAAGATAAGATTCAAAAGTTGACCGATAAGTTTGTGAAAGAGGTTGACACCATTGTTGCTGCCAAGTCCAAGGAGATTATGGAAGTTTAGGCAGAAGTCATGGAAGAAATGCCGAGAGGGGAATAGGGGGAAAGTCCTCTATTCCCTCTCTTATATGGAGGGATAGCCGTGTTCTTCAAGAAAAAGAAAGTGAATATTGAACTGGATATGGATCGGATTCCGAAGCATATCGGTGTGATTATGGATGGCAACGGACGTTGGGCAAAACGTCGTGGACTTCCTCGGTCTGCAGGGCATAAGCGGGGTGCGGATATCTTAGAGAATATCTGTGACTACTGCAATGGTATCGGAGTAAAAGCCCTGACCGTCTATGCGTTTTCTACTGAGAACTGGTCCAGACCCCAAGGGGAAATTGATGCCCTGATGGAACTTTTGTATCACTATCTCCAGATGGTAGAGGAGAAGTTCAAGGGTCGGAATATGCGATTGAAAATCAGCGGAGATATCTCTCCTTTGAGTGAGAAAATCAAGGATGCCATTCACCATGCAGAAGAAGTGACGGCACCCGGTACCGGTATGGTCTTGAACATTGCTTTAAACTATGGAGGTCGTGATGAGATTGTCCGTGCAGCACGGAAACTTTGTGCTGACGTGGGCGGTGATGCAGAAAAGATTTCCGCCATCGATCAGGAGACCTTCGGTAGATATTTAGACACGGCGGACCTGCCCGAGGTGGATTTGATTATCCGTCCCAGCGGCGAGAAACGGCTCTCCAACTTCCTGCTTTGGCAGGCAGCCTATGCAGAGTTCTGGTATAGTGATATTTGCTGGCCGGACTTTAAAGAAGAAGATATGAAACAGGCAATCTATGATTTTCAAAATCGGGACAGACGATTCGGAGGTGTAAAGTAAGATGGATGCTTCGTTGAAACAAAGAGTGTTAACGGCGGTAATCTGCTTGCCTTTGTTGATTGGGTTGCTTTTTTGCCCCACGCCGGTAATTGTGGTGGTGGTTATGCTTGCTGCCATGATTGGTATGCATGAATACTATCAGGCAATCGGCCTCAGTGAGAAAAAGGTACTCTGTCTCATGGGTTATCTTGCGGCGATTGTGATTCCTTTGGGAATCTATTATCTAACCGATACCGCATTGGTTCTGGTCTACATCTATGTGGTGGCCTTGTTTGTCCTGATGCTGGCAAGTAAAAATCAGGTTACTTTTAAGGATATTGCCCTTTTGGCCATGGGTCTTGTGTACATTCCTTATTTCTTGTCCCACATTATCTACATTCGGGACTTGGAACTGGGAAATATCTATATCTGGCTGGTATTTTTGGGATCCTTTATGACCGACAGTTGTGCATACTTTACAGGTTGCTCTATCGGTGGCAGAAAGCTTTGTCCCACCATCAGTCCTAAAAAGACGGTGGCAGGTGCCATTGGCGGTACGGTTGGTTGTGGGTTGAGTTTTATCCTCTTCGGCGTGATTGTGAACATCTTCTTTGGTGGTGCACTGCAGGGAAAAACCTTAAATCTGTTTCTTTTATTCATGATGGGTTTGGTGGCATCGGTGGTTTCTCAGATTGGAGACCTGATCGCATCTATGCTGAAACGCCAATGTGGAATCAAGGACTTCGGTAACCTTCTTCCCGGTCACGGAGGAATCTTAGACCGGTGTGACAGTATCATTATGGTAGCTCCTGTAATTTTCTTGTTTTTAATTAAGTTCGGGATTCTGGCGTAATGAAATGCGGTTGAATTACATAGACTAATTAAAGTAGGCGATGGAATGAAAGTAGCAATTCTCGGTGCAACCGGGTCAATCGGTACCCAAGGTTTAGAGGTAGTGGAAGACCTTCGTGGCATCAAAGAAATAGAGGTTGTTGGAATTTCCGGCAACAAGAATCTGAAACTTCTGGAAGAACAAATTCGGAGGTTTTCAGTTCCCTATGCGGCAGTTCCGGATGAAAAGGACGCTAAGACATTGGCAACTGCGGTGGCGGACACAAACTGCAAGGTACTCTCCGGTCAGG
>JAZRCD010000297.1:0-2234 GCA_045635425.1 Ructibacterium sp.
CATCTTCAGGAACGTTGCCATTGAACCGGGATATGAGGAACACAACTATCGTCTGGTTGGTCAGAACGGTAGCGCCGACCTCTACATGGACGACTACTACATCGCAACCTGTGATAAGACCATTACCTCTTCCGGTGGTTCCCTCTGGAGATGGTATGTGAGTGGTGCCAAGGGTGATATCGATTACGAAATCTCCGATGTAACCGTGAATAAGTTTACCGGCAGAGAATCTGCCGATGGTTCTTCCGGGGCAGAGGCAGAAGTAGCGGAAACCACCCTGCTTGAAGATATGCAGGCAGGTTGGACCAACAAGCCTCTCCCTGCAGTAGATACCCGTTTTGAGTTTGAGGACCGCGATGCGGTCAAGGATTGGGTGGTTCGTAGTTGCTGGAGTTTTGAAGATGGCATTGCTCATCACGATTCCACCACTGATACTATTATGAACTACAACATGCAGGTTCTCTCCTTGTACGGAGCATTCGGTCTGGAAAAAGGTCAGGACTTCATCTGTACCGAGAAAATCAAGTTTAACCAGTTTGACGAAAAGTGGATGTTCAATGTAACCTGGCCGGGATACGCTTGTCGTTCCTTTATCTTCCCCGATGTAGTGGAGATCGAGTCAGGCAGAAACTACAATCCCTATGCCAGTGACCCCATTAATCTGGTGACCGAGGGTAACACCGGTGACGGCAAGTGGCACGAAATTACCATCAAAACAAGCCATGGTGGTACCAAAATGCAAATGTTCCTGGATGGCAACCCCATTACCGGTGTGATGGACGCCTACAAGAACAACTCCTATCAGAGAAATGGTATGGTCTACATTGCCGGTATGGCAAACGCTACCTATGGTTGGGATGTAGAGGTTGATTGGGTTGATATCAAGATTATTGATAACGACATTCAAATCGAAACCCCCATGGTGCAAGCGGAATATTTGGAAGGTGAGCCCATTGCCCTTCGTGCCAGCCTTCTGGAAAACGTAGAGGGCGAGATTCCCTCTGTAGACTACAAAATCGGTGGCAAGGTTGTTGCAACCGGTCAAGCGCCCGACTATCGTGCATCCATTGATGGTTTAGGGGCAGGTAGTTATGAAATTACTGCCGAGTACGAAGATCACGTTTCCGGTGCAGTATCCTTTAGTGTCCGTGAGGCGGTTAAGGGTTACTTAGAACCAAGCATAGATGAGAATAACAACCTGACCGCGCAGATGCGGTTCTATGAGAAGAATCCTAAGATTACCAAGGTAGAGTATTTCTTGGATGGCAATCTGGTGACCACCACCAAGACTGCGCCCTATACCATGAAGGTTCCAAGCCTTTCTCCTCAGGGTCATTTCTTGGAATCCGTGTGTTATGACGAAAATAACATTGTACTGGGTGAGTTCTCCAAGGAAATCATTCCTCAGGTAAAGAGCAATCAGGTTTCTCAGAACTACGCCAATGATATTACCTACTCCGTATCCGGTTCCGGCTCTGCCGTGATTGACTACAGCAATGGTACCCACCAACTGAAGTTGACCCACACCCAGACCGCCGTAACCTGCCTTACCGACAGCGGAGAGGAGACCTACGATTTCGGCACCGGTAAGTTCCGTATTATGACCGACGGCCCCGTGGTAGAAGGTTATCATAACGGACAGTTTGTCTTCTCCTACTATATGCCCCAGACCAAGGCGGTAGAGAAGAAGATTACCGAAGACGGCATGAAAGTAAGTGATTTTAAGGTTGAGATTCCCACCGAGAGATCCAATTACTTTGTAGGTAAGAACATCACCGGCAAGAACGTATTCCGTCTGGGTGAAACCGGTCCCAATCACGCCATTGACTTTGTGGCAAGCGGAGACGATCAGGTGCACATTGCCTTTAACGACGGATTTTATCGTGTGGATCTGACTATGAAAAATGGTAAGTTCTACGCTTGGACCTCCAAGGAAATCAGTAGTGAACCTTTCGTGGAGGAACAGTTAGGCGCAACCGCTCCTCAGGATGAAACCTATTATCGCATCGAAACCGCCATTGGTATGACCCGTCTCTTTGCCAACGGAAGATGGATTGCGACTTGGCGTAACATTCAGGCGGTTGGCGACAATACCTTGGCAGTAGACGTGCTGGGCGGTGATGGTATTTCCCATCTGGCAGTCAGCGACTTAAACGATATCTACTACTACGAAGACGACTTTACCGGAAAGGGTAAGTTTGATAGCGATGATTACTTCCGGATGCATCAGGGAA
>JAZRCD010000298.1:0-2815 GCA_045635425.1 Ructibacterium sp.
ATACAAATCTCCTTTATCCATTGCATCAAAGAGAATGCCGAAGTTTTCTTTCTTTTCGCAAAGTTTGCAAACAACATCTTCTCCGTGAATATAGTCGATTTCACCACCATTTTCAGAAACATACTGATCCATAAATTTCTGTACGGTAGCAACAGCCAAGTATTCTTTGGGATTGGTTACAGTAACAGTCTTCCTTTCGCCATTGAAAACAAAAACAAATTTTTGACCTTCTGCGTTTGCATCAAAACTAACCTGATATTCCTTACAGAATGCATCAAGAAAAGCTTCTCCATCACAATCAAAGACAACGCGATGAATTGCCTCAAAAACAAGAGAATCATCATGCAAATTCACAAGTTCGCACAACGCATATCGTGCAGGACTGTTCTTTGCTACATCCTCGCCCAATTCTTTTTTAAGATTCTCATAGTGGGTTTTTGCGGTTGCCAAAGAGTGGTTTCCATCTCCCATCGCATAAACAAGCGGGGATTCTTTTTGCACACCATACTTCTTATTAAATGCATCAATATCATCTAACTGCATTAATTTTCTGTCCAGAACTTCACAAGCTTCATCTGTCATCTTATAGCCTGCAATTCTGCCTGAATTCTGCATCAGTTCAAAATCGTAAACCTTCTCAAAAGAATCTATCAAATTCATGTTTGATTCGACAATATCCTTTGCAATATCATCAATCAAAAGCATAATATGCGGAAGCTCCACACTTGCGTCACACCGCACCTTAAGTCTCGGTGGAATTCTGGAAATAACAGTTCCCTCCGTCGCTCTGATTTTTGTCTGAGAGTCGCTTGCATAATCATAGTCTTCCAAATCGACACATCCGACAATGCCCAATCTCTTTACGCCATTTTGAAGAGTACGAACAATAAAGATATATGAATTTTTATATTCATCAAATATCTCGTTTTGAACATATTCCTCCATAACCGCATTGGTCTTTTTGATTCTATCCTCAATATCATCATCATTTAAAAATATCTCGGGCACAACCATGTTTAACACAGAGGGTGCATCTCCAATCAGCTTTTCAGCTTCATCCCAATATTCCGGCTCGGAGGTGTATTGATCGCATGCAACTACACTCCATTTTTTCATTGCATCACTGTCTTTGGAAAACTTAGGAAGTAAAATATCTGCTCTTTGAAATGTCATATTAATTCACCTTTCTCGTTACGCATTCTTAAGTGCAATGGCAGCCTTTGCTTTTTCCGCAATTGTCTTGGCATCGAGTCCATACATTTCGAGCAAAATACCGGGCTTACCGCTCTTACCGTAAACATCCTCTGTTCCTACACGGAGCATGGGAACAGGAACAGATTCACAAAGAACTTCTGCTACTGCAGAACCAAGGCCACCGATTACATTATGTTCTTCCGCAGTAACGATAGCACCTGTTTCTTTTGCAGCTTTAATAATAATCTCTTTATCAATGGGCTTAATAGATGCCATATTGATAACGCGAGCAGAAATACCTTGCTCAGCAAGGATTTTCTTCGCCTCTAAAGTTTCAGGAACCATCAAGCCGGTTCCAATCAAGGTAACATCAGATCCATCTTCAAGTTCAACACCCTTACCAATTTCAAACTGATACGATTCATCAAAGATAGTAGGAACAGCCAATCTACCAAACCTTAAGTAAACCGGACCTTTGTGTTCAATAGCAGCCTTTACAGCCAAGCGAGATTCTGTTGCATCGGCAGGATTTAAAATAATCATCCCGGGAATGGTTCTCATAATGCCAATATCCTCCAGACATTGGTGGGTAGCACCATCTTCACCAACGGAAATTCCGGCATGGGTAGCACCAATCTTTACATTTAAGTGAGGATATCCAATGGAATTTCTGATTTGTTCAAACGCACGACCTGCCGCAAACATCGCAAAAGAACTTGCAAAAACAGTTTTTCCGCACGATGCAAGGCCTGCCGCAGTTGCCATCATATTCCCTTCTGCGATACCACAATTAATAAACCGTTCGGGATAAACCTTTTTAAAACTATCGGTCTTGGTAGATTTAGAAAGGTCAGCATCCAACACAATAATATTCTCATCCGCACCAAATTCTGCCAGCGCATTGCCGTAGGCTTCTCTGGTTGCAATTTTTTCACCAATCTGATATGTCATTTTACTGTACCTCCAAATCTTTCAGGTATGCATCTAATTCAGCAATTGCCTGCTCATATTGTTCCTGATTGGGCGCTGTACCATGCCATGATGCTTGGTTTTCCATAAAGGAAACACCCTTACCTTTTGTACTGGTTGCAAGAATTAATGTGGGCTTTCCTTTTATAGTTTTCGCTTCTTCTACCGCCGCCTCAATCTGATCAAAATCGTGGGCATCAATAGAAATAACATGCCAACCAAAAGCTTCAAATTTTGTGTCAATGGGCGTGGGATTCATTACCTTGGTAATATCTCCATCAATCTGCAACCCGTTAAAATCAAGGAATGCAGTCAAGTTATCAAGTTGATAATGAGCGGCAAACATAGCTGCTTCCCAAACCTGACCCTCTTCGATTTCGCCATCTCCTAAAATGGTATAGACACGATAATCTTTCTTATCCATTTTGGCTGCCAAAGCCATACCGTTAGCAGCGCTGATACCCTGCCCCAAAGAACCGGTAGACATATCTACGCCGTTAACACCTTTCATATCGGGGTGACCCTGAAGGTAACTGTCTGCACGACGAAATGTTTTTATATCTTCCTTAGGCAAAAATCCAGCCTCAGCAAGCACGCCATAGAGCGCAGGAGAACAATGTCCCTTTGAAAGAACAAATCTATCTCTTTCGAG
>JAZRCD010000299.1:0-1979 GCA_045635425.1 Ructibacterium sp.
GGAACCAGCGATGTCATCAAAGTATATATACATCACCTGAGAAAGAAAATTGATGATTGTTTTGAAAAGAAACTACTCCATACCATCAAGAATGTGGGGTATGTAATAAAGGAAGATTGAGTATGAAGAAAATCACTTCGATAAAAACACGAATAACCATCTGGTACACAACGTTAATGTTTGTGTTGATTGTGGTTGTCCTTTCCTTGGTTGGAGGGCTTTCATATCAACTTTCCATTGACAGTGTGGAAAAGGATGTTATTCTTCAGGTTACCCAGGTGACGGAAAAACTGTCCAAACGCCAGCCGGACGTATTTGAACTGGTAGATGGTAAGGAAGAATTTAAAAATGTGTCCATCTATGGCGTGGACGGGAAATATATAGTAGGACAGTACATCTATGATTTGGCAAAGATTCCTTTTGAGGAGGGAATCCCCAGGCGGGAAAGCGTGGACGGGAAGGAGTACATCGTCTATGATACTCGCACCCCAACACCACCGGGAATCAAAGGAGGATTCTGGATCAGAGGAATGGAGTCGTTAAATTCCACCATGCTTTTGGGTCGGTCGGCAATTATTATTATGCTGGTGCTCATTCCTTTGATTTTGCTCTTGACGGCATTGGGCGGATATTATATAACCAAGCGCGCCTTTCGACCTGTGAATAACATAGTAAAAACGGCGAACGAAATTTCTAAACAGAAGGATATCAGCAGAAGAATCGAAATTTCTCCCGATGCGAAAGAGGATGAACTGCATCACTTGTCAGTAACCCTGAATAAGATGCTTGACAAAATAGAAAATCTTATCTTGCAGGAAAAACAATTTACATCCGATGCATCCCATGAACTGAGAACGCCTATCAGTGTGATTCTGGCTCAGGGTGAATATCTTTTGGATATTGCAGAGGACGAGAAAGAAAAGGAGCTTGCACAGAACATTGTGGATAAGGCGAAGCAAATCTCCAAACTGGTGTCGGGATTGTTGCTCCTTGCAAGAATTGATGGAAACAGACAGAAACTCAGCATGGAAAAGGTTGAACTGGGTGTTTTGGTAGATGTTGCAATGGAAGGCTTAAGAGAGATGGCAAACCAAAATGAAATTTCTCTTTTCTCCGCAGTGGAAGAAGGAACCATGGTTGAAGCGGATGAATCGCTACTCCTCAGCGCTATTACAAACCTAATCAGTAACGGTATTAAGTATGGCAAGGAATCGGGACATGTCGTTGTGTCTGCCACCCAATTCGGAGGAAGAACAGAAATTGTGGTTGCGGATAACGGCATGGGAATATCTAAGGAACATCAAGACAAAATATGGACGAGATTTTATCGGGTGGACGATGTTCGAAATGATGAGTTTGGAAGCAGCGGCTTGGGTTTGGCTATGGTAAAAAGTATTGTGGAACTCCATGGCGGTGAAATTTCGGTGCAGAGTGTTCCCGAGGAAGGAACAGAGTTTAAAATTATATTGTAATATAAAACAACCTATCGGTGATGATAGGTTGTTTTATTTACTATAATTGGATACAGAACGCATATTTTTGTAAAAAAGTATTGACTTTATTGCCTTTGCGGTATATAATGAAAGACAAGTAAATATGAAATGCGATGACCAGAAATTAGTAGGTTGGAAAGAACCTGGAGAGAGTTGCCGGTTGGTGCGAGGCAATGGGGAGGTCCTTCTCGAATTCCTTCTGTTAGCAGTGCGCTGAACAAGAGAAGTCTTAAGTAGGTGGCAACGGGAGTTCCCGTTACAGAACTAAGGTATATCAGTACCTGATAAGGTTGCTGTCGTGAGATGGTGACGAACTGAGGTGGTACCACGGAAATGAAGTTTTCGTCCTCTGTATCCTTAACGGGATTGCAGAGGCTTTTTTATTTCATCCTGTCCTTTGGCAATCCGAATTCAAACACTTAAAAAAGGAAGGTTGGAGAAAATGACACAAAATTACTATCAAAAAGAAATCGAAACGATGTCACA
>JAZRCD010000300.1:0-4703 GCA_045635425.1 Ructibacterium sp.
TTTGAGGTGATAACTTGAAAAAGTATTGGAAGCATATCTTGATTGGAATCGGAAGCGGAGTGCTCAATGGATTGTTTGGGGCAGGGGGAGGAAGTGTGGTGGTTCCTGCTATGGAAAAGTTCTTGAAGATGGACTCCAAAAAGGCGCACGCCACCGCCATTGCGGTGATTTCCAGAATGTCTGCAGTCAGCACCCTGTTTTATCTATCCCACGGATATTTTGATTTTAAACTATGGATCCCTGTTACCGCAGGCGGAATAGCCGGTGGTTTGATTGGTGCAAAGTTGTTAGGAAGAATCCCAAAACGCTGGCTTAAATTGGTTTTTGGCGGTGTTATCATGGTAACTGCTGTTAAAATGATATTTTAGGGGGGAGAGGAATGCTGAATGTTATTATGGGACTTATGAGTGGTGTGATCAGCGGTATGGGAATCGGTGGCGGTGCGATTTTGATTCCTGCTCTGATTTTTATTTCAGGAACCAGCCAGCAGGTGGCGCAAGGAATTAATCTTTTATATTTTCTGCCCACCGCCTTTTTCTCTTTGCTGGTGCATATCAAGAACAAGAACGTGGAGATGAAAACCGCGCTGATTATTGGGTATAGCGGTATGGTTGGTGCGGCAGTGGGAGCGTTTTTTGCCACCCGTATGATGGAGGGAGACCTTCTGCGTAAACTCTTCGGAGGGTTTCTCCTTTTGATAGGAGGCTATGAAATCTATAAAGGAATCCGAATGGGAAAGAAAGAAAAGCCATAGATTGTATCTCAATCTATGGCTTTTTGCTAACAAAAAATCCATATTTTTTATCAAAACGCCTATTGATTTATCCACGATTCATATCTATAATGAGACAAAAGAAACATATTTCAGGATTTCCGAGAAAGGGTGAAATCTATGTCAAGTTATGTAAGAAGAAAAACCCCCGGTGATACCGAGTGGTTCGTGCAGGATAGATTTGGTATGTTTATACATTTCGGTTTGTATTCGGCGGCAGGCCGTCATGAGTGGATCAAGTCCAGAGAATGTATGTCGGAAGAAAATTATGACCGATACTTAAAGGATTTTAATCCTGATTTGTTTGATGCCAAGGAGTGGGCCCGGAAAGCAAAAGAGGCGGGGATGAAGTATGTTATCCTGACCGCAAAGCATCATGATGGGTTTTGTTTGTTTGACTCCAAGTACACGGATTACAAAGTAACCAATACTCCGTTTGGCAGAGATCTGATAAAAGAATATGCGGATGCATTCCGTGAGGAAGGATTGCGGGTGGGTCTATACTATTCTTTGGTTGACTGGCATCATCCTGACTTTACCATTGACAAAATTCACCCACGACGGAACGATGAGAATGCCGAGGAACTCAATCAGGGACGAGAGATGAAAAAGTATGCTCAGTACATGCGTGATCAGGTTTCCGAGCTGATGACCAACTATGGGAAGATTGATATTGTCTTCTTTGATTTTTCCTATCCGGGCAAGTCTCCGGACGGCCGTTGGGATGGCAAGGGAAAGGAAGAATGGGAGTCGGAGCAACTGATCGAGACGGTCAGAAAATTGCAGCCGGGAATTATCATTAACAATCGTTCCTGTCTGGAACAAGATCTGTGGACGCCCGAACAACGAAAGATTGAGGACTGGGTGAAGCATGAGGAAACAGGGGAACTTGTCACATGGGAAGCCTGCCATACCTTCTCCGGTTCCTGGGGATATTTTCGGGACGAAATGACTTGGAAGTCTCCAGAGGTGTTGATTCGCATTTTGATTGACGCGGTTAGTCGTGGTGGAAATCTGTTGATGAATGTAGGCCCTACGGCTCGGGGGTATATTGATTATCGAGCCGAGGAATCCCTTAAGGTATATGGGAATTGGATGAAGTATCATGATCGATCTATTTACGGGTGTACCATGGCGGAACCTGAAATTCAGGAGCCTGACGGATGCCGATTAACCCAAAGTGAGGATGGAAAACGACTTTATGTTCACATTATCGAATATCCCTATGGCGAGCACGGCGGAGAAATCCGTATGTATGGCATGGAGGGAAAGGTGGAATATGCACAGTTCCTCCACGATGCCAGCGAGATTCAGTATTCTGACGGATATGCCTATAACGGTGGTGTTAAGATTGTGGATAATCTGATTTCCCTTAAAATTCCACCGGTAAAGCCCAATGTGGTTGTTCCTGTTGTGGAACTGTTTTTGAAATAAACGCGGAGATGAGAGGTGTCTTAGATGCGGATTGATAAAAAATATAGTTACAGCACAACGCCCGTTGCGGACAGTAAATCTGTGGTGCAGGGAGAAAAGTATCGGTTTACCATCTTGACAAGTCGATTGATTCGGCTTGAGTATAGTGAAAATGGTTGCTTTGAAGACAGAGCAACCCAAACGGTCATTAATCGTCAGTTTGAGACGGTTCCCTTTGCAGTAAGGAAAACAGAGGATGTTGTCACTATTACCACGGAACACATTGAATTGACCTATCATGTAAAACAGAAATTCTCCACCAATAGCCTGAATGTTCGCTATGTGGGGAAGAACTCTTCGGTGCGTGCCGGAGGAAACTCCACCTATTGGCGGTATAACCAACCGGACACCTATGATTACAAGGGTACAGCAAGAACGTTGGATAAGGTGGATGGCGCTTGTGAACTGGAGAGTGGTATCATCAGTTATGGCCCCATTACTACCTTAGATGACAGTAAGTCTTTGGTCATCTGTGAGGATGGGTGGATTGAAACCCGTCAGGATGGAAATGTGGATATGTATCTGTTCTGCTACGGAGATTCTGCCATTAAGTTCGATGCCAAAGGTTGTTTGCGAGATTATTATCAGTTAACAGGAAAGACGCCACTTTTGCCGAGATATACCATGGGTAACTGGTGGAGCCGTTGCTATACCTATACCCAAGAGGAATATACAGAATTGATGAAACGCTTTAAGGCGGAAGAGATTCCTTTCAGTGTTGCGGTCATTGATATGGCGTGGCATCCTGTGGCCGTTGAACCAAAGTATGGAACCGGCTGGACAGGGTATACATGGAATCAAAAGTTGTTCCCTGACCATCAGGCTTTTTTGGATTTTCTTCATAACGAAGGAATGGTGACGACTTTGAATCTTCATCCCCAGGAAGGGGTTGCCGCCCATGAAAAAGCATATGAAGATATGGCAAAGGCTATGGGGGTCGATCCGAAGACGGAGGAACCGGTTCCCTTTGAAATCGAGAACCCGAAGTTCATTGCACCTTACTTTGAAAAGATTCATCATCCTTTGGAAAAAGAAGGTGTTGATTTTTGGTGGATTGACTGGCAACAAGGAAACACCACTTCGGTGCCGGGACTTGATCCTCTTTGGATGTTGAATCATTTCCATTACATTGACAACGAAAAGGATGATAAGCGAGGATTGATTTTCTCTCGTTATTCAGGCCCCGGAAGCCATCGATACCCCATCGGTTTCTCGGGAGATACCCATGTAACGTGGGCGTCACTGGACTTCCAGCCATACTTCACCGCAACCGCGTCTAATATTGGTTACGGATGGTGGAGTCACGATATCGGCGGCCATGCCCATGGTTATCGGGATGAAGAACTTGCTGCTCGGTGGTTTCAACTTGGAGTGTTCTCTCCCATTAATCGTCTGCACAGCAGTCACCCCAACTCTCTGGGAAAAGAACCATGGCGTTATAATAAGATAGCGGAGGGATCCATGAAGAAGTTTTTGAAACTTCGTCACGAATTGATTCCTTATCTCTATACTATGAACTATCGCGCCCATAGCATGGACGAACCCTTGGTGCAACCTCTTTATTATAACTGGATTGAACCGGAAGCGCGTGCCATGAAGAACGAGTACACCTTCGGTATCGAAATGCTGGTATCGCCCATTACATCTCCTGCAGATGAGGAAACAAAAATGGGAAGCGCCAAGACCTACCTTCCCCAAGGCGTGTGGTACGATTTCTTTAACCATCGTCGGTATCTTGGAGGACGGACCGTTACCATGTTCCGTGAGTTGGATGAGATGCCCGTGTTGGTAAAAAGCGGTGGTATCATTCCCATGGCAAAGTTGACTCATGTAAATGATATCGAAAACCCTGAGAATATGAAGATTAAAATCTTTGCCGGGGCAGATAATACTTTTGAACTATACGAGGATGACGGCGCTACCAAGGGTTATCAAAGAGGGGAATCTGTTTCTACTAAAATGGAACTTAAATGGGGAGAAGATGTAACCTTTACCATCTCGTCGCCCAATGGAATGACTTCTTTGATTCCCCAAAAGCGTAATTTTGAACTGGAATTTGTGGGAATCAACCATTGTGCAGAACTTGTGATAACAGAAGATGGTGTGGCCAAAACCTACATCCAATCCAGAACTGACAATACCTTGAGTGTTGTGGTAGAGGAAGTGTCAGGTGAACTTGTTGTAACTTTGAAAAAAGTGGAAGAAGCGGACAATGATACCATGGAACGCCTCTACGAAATCATTGAGAAACTGGAACAAGTTCCCAATGATCTGAAAAATATATTACAGAAGATTGTAGAAAGCTCAAAGCCCATGGGTCGAATACTCAACGAATTAATGGAATTGAACCTGAGTCAAAATGTGCTTCTTGCCTTAACGGAAATCCTGATGGCAGAGGAATAAAAGGTAAACAAAAAGCCGAACACAGGGGTACAACGCAATAGAACCGTCCCCTTGT
>JAZRCD010000301.1:0-5484 GCA_045635425.1 Ructibacterium sp.
ACGGTGCGATTCCCCTCGGAGGATATGCAGAATTCCGAGTGAGTTCCGAAGGCGTTATGGAATTTACAACGTCGGATACTGATAAGAGTCTCGTGTTGAGGGTTCAAAATGGAGAATATGAGTTGGTAACCAATACAACCCAAACCTTGTTAATCGGTGATGGTGGAACGGAATTCCGAACATGGCGAATCGTTCGGAACAAGAATGGTACCTATAGCGGATATTGCAAGGCGGATGGCGATAATGCATGGTATCCTGCATTTTTGAATGTCAGCGGTAAAACGGTTGCATCGACGGAAAAGACAGAGGTTAGCGTTTCAGAGGGAAGAGCGACGTGCGACTACCTGATGATTTGCGGCCCCAATGATACCAATGGACTTATCCTGACGGACGGATACGGAACAAAAGTTTTATCCGAAGGAGAAAAATACCACTATCATGATTGCCTTCGTGCCTTGGTTCCCATGAAAGAAAATGAAACGCAGACTGTTCTGATTGCAGAATATGTCAAAGGTGCACTGTCTCATTGGGTGAGAAAAAATATTCCTGAGGGAAGTGGGATGTTGACAATTCCTTATTCTGTCAAAAATACAACGGCAGATGTTAAGGTATTCCTTTGGGATAGTTTGTCAGGTATGGCGGCAAACGGGAGCAAACAGATGGCCAGTCATAATTGGTCTTTGGCAGGAAAGGCAAAGGATCTCAATGGCGGAATTTCTCTTAGTCTGGAAGGAAGCGGTAATTCAACGGCATCCTTTACAGGCGGGATTGGAGAACGTTTCGATATTGAATGGGATATGAGAATTAATTCTTTCTCCGGCAGAGAGCGTGCCACCGTTTATACAGGAACGAGAAAGATAGAGATTACCTTCCATGAAGATGGGGTTTCTTATGAGACAACGTCAGGGATGGAAAAGATATCCTGTTTGATTGGATCGATAACACATTCTTATCGGTTGGTTGGAAGAGATGGACTTTGCTACCTGTATCTGGATGGATCTTTTGTCGGGACCATGAAGGACTTCCCGCAAAGTTCAGAAACTCCAAGGATTGATTTCCAAACGGAAAGATAAAAAGTGATAATAATGAAACTTCACAATAAATTCATTTTTTTAAGAAAGGAAGAGGAGAAAAATGAAAAAGACAAGAATTCTGGCAGGTCTTCTTTGCATCTTGATGATGGTTTGTTCCATGCCCATGACTCACGTTGCCGCAGCAGGCGTAACGGATGATGCATTGATGACCGCAATTGGTGAGGTTATGGGATATACCAATGCCGCACCGACCGTGGACAGTGTGAATTGGAAAGCGGTTAACATGGATTTTAGTGATAATTTTGCATCTACTTCTGCAATGACAGTAAGTGATGGAATTACCTATGACGGAGACGGAATTAATTTTCCGACCGGTGATTTAAAAACCTGGACCTATACAGAGCAGGTAAACGGTATGAATCACGGAGGTTGGTCTCCTCTTTGTATCTCTTTTAACTACACTTTCCGGTTTAAGTTGGAAGAAGGAGGAGAACTGAAAAACTTTGCTCCGCGTATTTGGGGTACAGATAACGTAGGTGTAGATTTTACTGCAACACCTGACAAGATTGTTTTCCTTTCCCAGGGGAATCCGGTACATAATCCGGACAGAACTCCCATCAGTTATGTTCCCGGTACGGAATGGAATGATGTATTGGTAAAGTATATTGCTTCTGAAAACGGCCAAAGCCCCAATATTCGTATGGGTTACGAAATCTGGATGAAGAAATCCAGTGATGCTTCCTTTGAGAAACTTGGTGCAGGTGCATCTTTTTCTCCCGGTCCTCTGTGGAGCGAGACCGGTTTGACATTTACCGGTCAGGGTGCGCATGTTAAACTGGCGGTAACTGCCGCAGAAAAAGTTGATACTCCCGATCCCGATCCGGGAACCGGAACACAACCTACTCCCACACCAACACCCACTCCTGGTGAGTTGGCAACAGCAGAGGCGGTTGCTGCATCCAATCGTACCATTTGGTTGGATGATGATTTTTCAGAATCTACCCTGAACGGCAACTGGAATTTGCTCTTAGGTATGGAGCATGATACCGAAAACGATTGCCTCAGTACCGGAGAACCGTTGGGCATGGTTGAGGCGTACTATTCCCTGGAAGGTCTTCCTTTGGGAAAGAATTGGACAACACGATATAAATTGAAAGTAAATTCAGCCGATACTACCGGATTTTTATGTATCATCGCGGATGGTAAGGACCGTTTTTATTGTAATGTTTATCCGGACCAAAATAAAGTTTCTGCGCAGGGTCCCGGTACTGCAAATGGAGTTACAACCTTGAAGGATCAATGGTATGAGTATATGTTCCGTTTCCACGAGATTGACGGCGGAAAGGGTGTAAGCTTATATCGTCGATTAGAAGGTGTAAGTAGCTGGACGCCAATTTATTCAGGCTATAAGTATGTTGATTCTGTCAACAACAGTGGTTCGCCGCCTTCTTTGCGTATTTTAGGTAGTGCAACCAGTGACTACGTGATTGATGATGTGAAGATTTATCAGGGTGTATATGCTAAATTGGATGAGCCTGTTATTGATGGAACCAATGTAACCGTGACCGGTGTTTTTGACAACTCCGATCCCGGTATGGATACGAAACGTCAGGTAACCTTGATGGCGGTTGTATATGATAAGGAACTCGGATATGTTGTTGATACCGAAAAAGAGACCATTGTTGTAAATAACGGTGTTAATGCTAATTTGAATAAGACCTTTAACTTCCTCGGCTTTGATCCTGAAACACAGGAAGTTGCTGTTATGGCTTGGGATGATGTAAGTAACGGTATCTCGTTGGCAGATGCAGTTGGTGCCGCAAAGGCATATACGGAAGCTGTGAATCCCGAAGATGATCAGGAGCCTGCAGTAGAGACGGTTGCTTCTTACAACGAAGTGAACATTTCCGGCTATCTTGGTCAGGCATATGGTCGAATCACTGCAAGCCTTGTGAAGGACGATCAGGTTTATGCTGCAATGCAGGAGACTGCAAACAAGAGTGGTATGATTTCTACCAAGTTAGGCGTTAAGCCGGATGCTCCCAGCGGAGAGTATACCCTTCGGATTCAGTATGGAAACGATGTTGCATCAGAAACAAAGGTAAATCTTACCTGTAATGATGTTATCCCGTCTGCCGGTATCAACGATGCGGATGGACTTCGCGATTTCATCGAAAATTATGGTGATGATGCAGCGAAAGAACTTTTGCAGAAGGAAGGAATCCTTCCTTACTTCTACGGACAGTTCTCAAAAATCGTTAATGAGAGCGACTATGAAGATGTATATGCACTTCGACCTGTTTTAGAGAGAGCGGCAGAACAAGGAAACGCAGAACTCGATTTGGTTACCAAGGTGAATGCTGCAGTTAAAACAAATGCATGGGCAGATATCGAAGAACTGGTTATGGTAACTTATGCAGATTTGATTGGCGTATCTGATAATGCTCTCAATGATATCCGTAGTTCCAAGGAGCTTTTCTTGCGGATGACAGGAAATTATACATGGGCTGAGGATGTACTGAATGATTTCGATTTGGCACATAAAGCTCAGAAGGCTGCCGAGGCAAACAGTGGTGCAAATGCCGGGGGTGTTGTTTCCGGCGGTGCAACCGGTGGAGCCGGTGGTGGAGGCGGTGGATTTGTTTCTTCCAAACCTTCTAACACCAACGAAGACTTCTCGGTTGAATCAGGAAGTATCCAGAAGGTAGAAACGGAAGATGTATCGTCTTTTGGTGTTGAATTTAACGATTTGGCATCTGTTCCTTGGGCAAAGGATAGTATTCGCGCTTTGCAACTGGAAGGAATTATTTCCGGTAATGGAGATGGAACGTTTGGCCCTGATCGTGCAATCAGCCGTGAGGAGTTCCTGAAATTAGCAATGTTAGCGGCAGGAATCCAAGGTGATGGAAGTGCAGTCTTGAATTTTGCTGATGTGGATATGACTGCTTGGTATGCTCCTTTTGTTGCAAAAGCATACGAGATGGGAATTGTAAATGGTATCAGCGAAACGGAATTCGGTATCGGTCAGCAGATCACTCGTGCGGACATGACTGTTATGCTGAAGCGTATTCTTGATGCCGTTGATATCGAGGCTGTTCCTGTAAAGGCGGCGTTCCGTTTCAATGATGGTCTTGATATTCCGGACTATGCCATGAATGATGTGGCTGCCCTTTGTGAGGCGGAATTATTAAACGGTATGGGCGATAATATGTTCATGCCCATGGCGTCGGCAACCAGAGCAGAAGCTGCGGTTGCTATTAATCGAATTTATAACTATATGAAGGAAGGGAGATAAAAGTGATGAAGAATCTGAAACAAAGACTGATTGCTACCATTCTTGTTGTAGCATTAGCAATGACTCTTTCGTCATTTGCGGCAGTTGGTGTCAGTGCGGCTGATACCACAAGTCCACTCTCGGCAGGTGCAGAGGGATTGCTTCGGTATCTGGATATTATTACTGAAAGCAAACCGGATTACAACAAGGAATTGACTCGTGGAGAGTTGGCACATATGGCTGCACGTGTTGCGAACGCAGTAGAGTATGCAGAAGAATCCTCGAGATTTGCAGATGTTCCGGTAGAACATCCGTATTATCAGGATATCAATGCATTGGCGGCAATGGATATTGTTCACGGCGTTGGTAATGGTATGTATCGTCCCGATGATAGTGCAACCGAACTGGAAGTTTGTAAGGTATTTTGTGTTATCTTAGGGTATGACCCTCTCGGCTATTTTGAAACATACTTTAAGGTTGCCAATCGTGCAGGCGTTACAGATGGAATCAATATTGATGGCGTTATGACCTACGGTGAGGCTGTGCGAGTGGCATATAACACCTTGCACACCGAAATTTGTGAAGCAGTTACCTTTGGGGATAATGTTGAGTATCGGATTCAGGATGGCTTCTATGCGTTAGAGCGTTATCATGGTTTGGTACAACAACAGGGCTTAGTAGAAGGAATTGGTGGTTCTACCTTAACTCATGCAGATAATAGTATTCCTGATGGCAAACTGTTGATTGATGGACGCTATTTTAACTACGATGACGAAAGCCTTTTGGGTAAATACGTTATCTTCTATGGCGAGAAGGATAAGGTTCAGGGCGGAACAAAGGCGGATATTGCTTATATTTATGCCCCTGAAGAGAAAAACCAGATTCTTACCCTTGCAGGTGAGGATGTGATTGGCCTTTCCGGCGGAGTTCTTAAGTATTGGGTTGGAAGTAAGGAAAAACAGGTGCAGACAATTGGGGTTCCTGATGTTATTTACAATGGTGTTGCTTACCCTAAGTACACCCAAAACGATTTAAAACCCGGTAACGGAACCGTTACCTTGATTGATAACAACAAGGATAATTATTATGATGTAATTGTCGTTGATGCGTATACTTATGCAGTATGTTCCGGTGCGGATGATGCCAATGATTTGATTTACTCAAAGTATCCTAAGG
>JAZRCD010000302.1:0-2099 GCA_045635425.1 Ructibacterium sp.
TTTTACAGTCCATAACTTGCGACACACATTTTGTACTCGGTTGTGTGAAAACGAGACGAACATCAAGGTAATTCAGGAGATTATGGGGCATGCTGACATCACAACAACAATGAACATATATAATGAAGCAACTCTTGATAAAAAGAAAGAGAGTTTTTCAAACCTTGAAGGTAAAATCAAACTTTCATAAATGAATGACCTCTTGCCGATTAAGCAAGAGGTCATTTTTCGTAAATTTTTTCGTAAACCTTATTTTTTTGCGTTCTTATCGCTCTAAAACCTGCAGTTTTACGGCGTTTTATTTATCAAGTGGCTTCATTGTCGGGAAGAGCAGAACGTCACGGATGGAAGAACTGTCGGTCAGGAGCATTACCAGTCGGTCGATACCGATACCCAGACCGCCGGTAGGAGGCAGTCCGTACTCCAATGCATTTACATAATCTTCATCCATCATGCTGGCTTCATCATCGCCGGCTTCTCTCTTTTCAACCTGCTTCTGGAAACGCTCCTTCTGGTCAATGGGGTCATTGAGCTCGGAGAACGCATTACCAAACTCACGACGGGTGATGAACACCTCAAACCGCTCAGTGAATGCAGGGTTATCTGCAAACCGCTTTGCCAGAGGAGAAATCTCTACGGGGTACTCGGTGATAAAGGTGGGCTGAACCAGTTCTTCCTCTACCTTTTCCTCAAAGACATAACTGATGATTTCGCCCTTGGTCATGGTGCCTTCCATATCCTCGAAGGATACGCCAACAGACTTCGCCAGAGCTTCCGCTTCTTCGGCGGTCTCTACGGTCTTAAAGTCGATACCTGCATACTTCTTAATCGCATCCTGCATGGTGATTCTTTCCCAAGGCTTGCCCAGGTCAATTTCCTCACCCTGATAGGTAATGGTGGTGGTACCGAGCACTTCCTGAGCCACGGTACGAATCATATCCTCGGTCAAATCCATCATATCCACATAATCAGCATAAGCCTGATAAAGTTCGATACTGGTGAATTCGGGGTTATGCTTTACATCCATACCCTCGTTACGGAAGAGACGACCCATCTCGTATACTCTTTCAAAGCCGCCAACCACCAGACGCTTCAGGTAAAGTTCCGGTGCAATACGAAGATACATATCCAAATCCAAAGTATTGTGGTGGGTGATAAAGGGTCTTGCCGCCGCACCGCCTGCAATGGTGTTCAGGATAGGAGTTTCCACTTCCATGTAACCACGGTTATCCAGGTAGTTTCGAATGGCAGTCATAATCTTACTGCGAGTCTGGAAGGTATTCTTTACATCGGGGTTCATAATCAGATCTACATACCGCTGACGGTAACGAAGATCGGTGTTGGTAAGACCATGAAACTTCTCGGGCAGGGGACGGAGAGACTTGCTGAGCAGAGTCAACTCAGTAACCCGAACCGAAATCTCACCCTTCTGGGTCATAAAGACTTCACCAACGGCACCAACAATGTCACCAATGTCCCACTTCTTATATTTTGCATAAGGTTCTTCGCCCAGTTCGTCTCTCTTGACACAGAGCTGAATCTTACCTGAGCCATCCCGCAAATCTGCGAAGGACATTTTACCCATTACACGCTTGGACATCAAACGTCCTGCAACGGTTACAATTTTACCCTCATACGCCGCAAAGTTCTCAACAATGTCGGTGGCGTGATGTTCCTGCGGGAACTTGGTAATATCAAAAGGATTCTCGCCCTCTGCTTGCAGATTGGCAAGCTTTTCCCGGCGAATCTTCAATACTTCGTTTAAATCTTTCTCAACGGTGTTTTGACCGTTGTTCTGCTGCATTTGCTCGCTCATGGTTTATCTCCTTGTCTTTGGTTTTTCTTACTCAATGGCCATAATCTTGTATTCAACAGGGCCATCCAGGGTTTCTACAACAGCGGTATCGCCAACACCCTTTCCCTTGATTGCCATAAAGAGGGGACATTCATTAGAGATGGTCTTGTCGGCATCGCCAACCGGATTTGCTTCGGTGGAACCTACCACAGTATACCATTCTGCCTCGTCAAATTCCACATCCAGAATCTGCACCTTGGTACCAATACCAACCTTAGTGCGGTCGATTTCATCAGCATCAATC
>JAZRCD010000303.1:0-5685 GCA_045635425.1 Ructibacterium sp.
CAACGCTAATTTTAAATAAGATCGGTATGGTATAGCATAAGGTTGATTTGGATATATTATCCGGGTCAGCCTTATTGTTCATAATCCATCCAAAACAAAATACGACATTGTTGCCCGAGTGTTGTCCAAATCTAGAGGGCGGAAAGGATAAGAAAGATGGATAACTTCAAAAACTGTATGATTCCTTATGTAATTGAGCAGACTGGAAGGGGAGAACGTTCTTACGATATTTTCTCCAGACTTTTAAAAGACAGAATTATTTTCTTGTCCGATGAAGTAAATGATGTAACAGCAAGCCTTGTTGTTGCACAGCTTCTTTTCTTAGATAGTGAAGATCCGGATAAGGACATCAATTTGTACATCAATAGCGCCGGGGGTTCAGTTACAGCGGGTATGGCTATTTATGATACCATGCAGTATACTAAGGCTGACGTTTCTACCATCTGTGTTGGTATGGCAGCGTCTATGGGTGCGTTTTTGCTTTCGGCAGGTGCAAAGGGCAAGCGCTTTGCACTTCCCAATAGTGAAATCATGATTCACCAGCCTTTGGGCGGTACCCAAGGTCAGGCAACTGATATGAAGATTCACGTTGAGAGAATGCTTAAGATTAAAGATAACTTGAATAAAATCTTAAGTGAAAACACAGGAAAGCCTTTGGATATTATCAAAGCGGATACAGAACGTGATAATTTTATGACTGCTCAAGAAGCTTTAGAGTATGGTTTAATTGATAAAATTGTTTCCAATAGATAGGAGAGACGATTATGCCTAATATTTCGGACGAAAATCGCGTTTGTCGTTGTTCCTTTTGTGGAAAGACAGAAGAACAGGTCAATCGCCTGATTGAAGGGCCCAGTGCGTATATATGTAATGAGTGTATTGAACTCTGTGTTGATTTGATCCAAGATGACCTGATTCACTCTGAACGAGAAATAACATTAGATGATGTGCCCAAGCCAAAGGAAATTCATCAATTTCTTGATGAATATATCGTTGGTCAGGAAATAGCCAAAAAATCACTTTCTGTTGCAATCTATAATCATTATAAGAGAATTCATAGCAGAGATGTTGAATCGGAAGTTGAACTTCAAAAGAGCAATATCCATATGATAGGACCTACGGGATGCGGTAAAACATTTCTGGCACAGACACTGGCGAAGAAGTTAAACGTTCCCTTTGTAATTGCAGATGCTACCTCCTTGACTGAAGCCGGCTATGTGGGAGAAGATGTGGAAAATATTCTTCTTAAACTGATTCAGGCTGCTGACTATGATATCGAACTTGCACAAAAAGGAATTATTTATATTGATGAGGTTGATAAAATTTCCAGAAAATCCGAAAACCCGTCTATTACAAGAGATGTTAGCGGTGAGGGTGTTCAACAAACACTCTTAAAAATTCTGGAAGGCACGGTTGCATCTGTTCCGCCCAATGGTGGAAGAAAGCACCCCCATCAGGAATTTATTCAGATTGATACCACAAATATTCTTTTTATCTGTGGAGGCGCTTTCGAAGGTCTTGATAAGATCATCGAAAGTCGTGTTAACCAAAAATCCCTTGGGTTTGGTGCAAAGGTAGAAAGCAAAAAAGAAAAAAATCGAGGAGATGTTCTTAAGCAACTGGCTCCTGAAGATTTGATTAAGTATGGATTAATTCCCGAGTTGATTGGCAGATTGCCCGTGGTTACCACCTTGGATTCATTGAATCAAGAGGCGTTGAAGGCGATTTTAAGAAAACCAAAGAACGCTTTGTTGAAGCAATATATCACCCTTCTCAAAATGGATGATGTGGTTCTTGAGTTTGACGATCAAGCCGTTGAGGCGATTGCGAAACTTGCTATGGAACGGGAAACCGGCGCAAGAGGTCTCCGTACCATTGTGGAAGATATTATGCTTGATGTGATGTATGAGGTCCCCTCCGATCCGGATGTTGCCAAGGTAATTATCACGGAAGGCTGCGTTTTGAAGAAGACAAAGGCAAAAATCATCTATCAAGAAGAGATAAAAAAATCGCAAGCAGGTTAATAAAAAAGACGGTTTTCTGTTGTGAAAACCGTCTTTTTTGATACATGATGAGGTAATTAGCATATCCTTTAATGAATATGGCAATATTATGTTTGTGTCGACACAGATATTTGTTTGATAAATTAAATAATTTTAAAATTTTTTTGCAGAAATTTTTGACAAGTAAATGTGGTTATGATATAATAAAATACAATATATTGAGTTTTGTGGGAGGATGCATATGAAGGGCCTTGAATGCAAAGAAGTGATGGAAAATAATAAAAATGAATATGAGTTAAATTTTCCTATCGTTGCATCTCATGCCATTAGTCATGCTATGGCAGACATTATGCCGGCTCTTGATACGGTTGCTCGAATGGAGAACATTTCTATTCCATTACATAAACTTACTGTTCGTGCTCAGTTCGCTGCAAGGGAACTGTCATCTAAGGTAAAAGGTTTGGCTGAGCTGATGGATAGTCCAAATGGAGTTAGTAGTCTTAAAATGTCCTCTTATGAGGTGGTGCCATTTTTTACAAAGATAGTTGATCAGGTAAATCGGGCCCTTTCTGACAAAACAGACGGGAAAATTCTCCTTGAGGTGGCGGAAGAGTCGAGAGATGATGTTTTACTTGACTTCAAAAGAATAGCAACCATTATGTATTACATGATATCTAATTCCATGCAGCACGGAAGAACAGATAATAAAAATGTAAAATTTATTTGTAACGCTACACAAGATTCCTTTGAACTTATTATTCGTGATTATGGCGGAGGCGTTCCTAAGGAAGTGCAACCAATCTTATTTGAAAAATTTCGTGCAGAATATGATATTACCAATGAGTTTATCGGCATGTTGCCACCTAAGATCCAGGGTATTGGCTTGCCCTTGTGTCGAAAACTCGCTCGAGATATGGGTGGAGATATTTCATTTAAAAACTATCGTTCAGGAGCGCAATTTACTGTGGTTATTCCTCAAGAAAGTTGCTGTATGCAGGAGGTATCAGAGTATATTCCTGATGATAATTTAATGCAGAATTGTATGTCGCCTCTTTTTCTTTATCTTCTTGATTTGAACGAAGATTTGGAGTCGTAAGCAAGGAGGCGTTGGCGTTATGTTGGAATTACAGGAAATTACCATATCTAAAAAAGACGAATTGAATCAATATTTGCGTAGACGGTGCAGTCAGAATTCGGAATTTACTTTTACCAATCTCTTTATGTGGAGAAAAAGTTATGATATCAGATACCTTATATTAGATGATATGTTGTGTTTGATGCCGAAGCATGGGGATGGCCCGCGTAGTGCAACGTTTCCCATTGGCTTTGTTGGGGAAGATGGATCTGAACGAGATATCAAGGATGTTGTTAATACCTTGATTGAGGAATGTAAAAATTATGGCTGTCAACCGTTGCTTCGTTTGTATGATGAACGTGCGTTGAACAAACTTATCGAGACATTTCCCGGGAAATTCTTAATTACTGAGGATGTTAACTCTTTTGATTATGTATATCGAACAGAGGATTTAATCAACCTAACCGGGAAAAAGTATCACGCGAAAAAGAACCATATCAATAAGTTTAAATCTCTTTATTCATGGGAATATCAATCCATTTCCAAGGATAATCTCGATGAATGCCTTGCCTTGTTTGAAAAATGGGAGGAGCAAAAGGGAGAAAACACCTATGGTCTTGACGAAGAAAAAGAAGCGGTTCAGGAGTTGTTCCGGCATTGGGAAGATCTGGATGTTCGGGGTGGATGTATTCGTGTGGACGGAAAAATGATTGCATTTTCCGTTGGAGAACCTCTTTGCGGTAAAACTGCTGTTATCCATTTAGAACATGCCGATACAGAGTATCAAGGCTCCTTTGCGATTATGAATCAGCAGTTTTTAGAACACGAATGGTCTGATTTTGAATTTGTAAATCGAGAAGAAGATATGGGGATTCCCGGCATGCGCAGAGTGAAAGAATCATATCGACCGGCATACATGGTCAAAAAATACATTGCAACTTTGGTTTAGCATACTGAAAGAATAAACAAAGAAAAGGGTTGTTTATATGCGACTGAAAAACATTGAAATGCAAGGGTTTAAATCTTTTGCTGATAAAATTTATCTTGACTTTAACCCCGGCATTACAGCAATTGTCGGACCCAATGGATCGGGTAAGAGCAACATTTCCGATGCTATTCGTTGGGTTATGGGTGAGCAAAGTGTTAAATCTCTTCGAGGTAGCAAAATGGAAGATGTTATTTTTTCCGGTACCGAAGCGAGAAACGCACTTGGTTTTGCAGAAGTTACTTTAACTTTAGATAATTCGGATCATTATTTCCATTTGGATTTTCCTGAAATCACAGTTACACGTCGTGTTTATCGAAGTGGTGAGGGTGAATATTATATTAACAAAACTCTTTGCAGACTCAAGGATATCCACGAGTTGTTTATGGATACCGGCTTGGGTCGTGATGGATATTCCATTATTGGTCAGGGTAAAATTGATAATGTCTTGAGCACAAAGTCGGAAGATCGTCGTCAATTGTTTGAAGAAGCGGCGGGAATTTCTAAGTATAAGTATCGGAAAATTGAAGCGGAACGAAAGCTTGTACAAACAACAGATAATTTGACCCGTGTTGCAGATATTTTGAACGAACTCGAAGGACAATTAGGTCCGCTTGAGAGACAATCAGAAAAAGCAAGACGCTATCTGCTTCTTCGTGATGAAATGCGCAATCTTGATATCACGGTGTCTGTTATCAACGCTGAAAAGGCAAAGGTTGAGTTAGAACAACTCAGTCAAGATATTGCATTGCTTGCAGAACAAATTTCCGGCATAAAGGCTGAGCTTGATCGTACAGATGCGGAAATCTCTGCTATGTACGACAAATCTTCTGAATATGATCTAAAAATGGAAGAGTGTCGTGAAGCGGATAAAATTACGCTGGAACTGATGAATGACACGAAGAATAAATCCAGTCTTCTGGTGAATGATGTTTCCCATAATCGGCAAAATATTTCCAGATTAGAAGAAGAGATTGCTGCCGGAAAGAATGAAATTGCCAGAATTGATGAAGTTCTTGCAGAGTATGATCAGGTGCTCAGTGAACTGCAGGCTAAGAATGGTGGTTTGGGACAAACACAAGACGAGTTGACCGGTGATATTCAAGCTGTTGATGAGGAGTCACAGGCAAAAAATCATGAGATTGAACACACAAAAGCAGAAATGATTGACCTGATCTCCAAGAAAAACGCCGCAACGGCAGGCATTGAAAATCTATCGATTCTTGCGGATAATTTTACGGAGCGGCAACAGGCTTTGGAAAAAGAAATTTTCGGTAAGTCTGAGGATAAGACAACACTTGACAGTTTATATCAAAAGACCAAAAAGGATTTGGATGCCTGCTCAAAGCAGATTGAAAAGCTTCAGGAAGAAACTGCCTCGCTTGAAAATGAAATGCAGAAGTCCGAGGCTGCACAAAAAGAATTAGCGGAGAAGCAGACGGAAAAACAACTCTTGTTGAATCACAAGCGGTCTCGTAAATCCATGCTTGAGGATATGGAACGAGAGTATGAGGGTTATGCCAAGGGTGTCCACGGTGTTATGACTGCGTATGATAATGGAGAAATTAAGGGAACTAAAATTTACGGTCCCCTTGCTCAGTTGATACATACGGATAAAAAGT
>JAZRCD010000304.1:0-8400 GCA_045635425.1 Ructibacterium sp.
CCATTTGAACAACCAGAAAAAACTTTCCTGCATCGTGACCGGAAAGTGACCTTACCAACTCTCCGATACCAATCGTAATTTTCTCATTCATGGTCGTTTAAACCTCTTGACCATCCGGCATAGTAAGTAAAAATGGTTCACCGGATGTAACCAAAATACTGTTCTCATAATGAGCAGACAGTTTACCATCGCGGGTCAATACCGTCCAATCATTATCCGCAACACAATAGTCCTTCTTCCCTTCACATACCATGGGCTCCACCGCCAATGTCATACCCGGACGAATCCGGATTCCACGACCGCCGCCCACATAGTTGGGTACTTCAGGATCTTCGTGAAGTGATGCTCCAACGCCATGACCACAGTAGTTCCGAAGGACAGAGAAGCCATTTGCTTCCACATAATCCTGAACAGCCTTGGAGATATCCGAGATCCGATATCCGTCTTTGGCATAAGCAAGAGCCTCAAAAAAACTTTGTCGGGTAACATCAATCAATCGTTGTGCTTCCTCCGAAATCTTTCCCACCGGGAAAGTACGACAAGCATCACTATGATAACCTTGATAGCATGCACCCACATCAATACTGATGATATCTCCCTCCACCAAAACCCGATTGTCCGGGATTCCATGGATAATCTCATCATTGACACTGGCACAAACACTACCGGGAAATCCGCCATATCCCTTAAAGGAAGGAATACAACCATTTGCTCGGATATAATCCTCTGCAATTTTATCCAGTTCCTTTGTGGTAACACCCGGACGAATTCCGTCCCGCACGGCACACAATGCGCCATAGGTTACCACACCTGCTTGTTTCATCTTTTCGATTTCCGATTTGGATTTCAATGTAACCATCTTAGGCCTCCAATACAGCAAGTACCGCCTTGGTGGTATCTTCGATGGCGTCCTGACCTTCCGCAGTCTTAAGAATTCCTTTTTCACTATAGTAGTTCAAAAGGGGTTCTGTCTGACTGTGATAGATGGAAAGTCTGCTTTTTACGGTTTCCGGCTTATCATCTGCACGAGTGATAAGTTCACCGCCACAGTTGTCACAAACACCGGGGGTCTTCGGCTTTCTGTACTCCTTATGGAAAGTGGATGCACATTCCTTGCACTCCAAACGTCCGGAAAGACGACTTACAATCTCCTCGTCCTTTACTTCTAAGTTCAGGACGGTATCAATTGCAATACCACTGTCGCTCAAAGCCTCTGCCTGGGTCAGTGTTCTGGGGAAACCATCCAGAATAAATCCGTTTTTACAATCATCTTGAGAAAGTCGTTCCTGCATAACTTGAATCATCACATCGTCAGGAATCAGATTTCCACCATCAATAAACTGCTTCGCAATTTTGCCAAGCTCGGTTCCTTCCTGAATATTGTGGCGAAGAATTGCCCCTGTTGAAATGGTAGGAATACCAAAATGCTCACTTAACTTTTCAGCTTGTGTGCCTTTCCCTGCTCCGGGAGCTGCTAATAATATCAGTCTCATAATTCCAATATCCTTTCCTGTTCTTGCAGAAACTTATAACGTGTCTTTTAAATAAACGGACAGAGTAGGATCGCCTGTGCAGATATCACACCGATCCTACTCTTCTGTCCATGCACAAATCGTGCAATAATGTATTCTATTCTAAGAATCCTTTGTAGTGACGCATCAGCATCTGAGATTCCAGTTCCTTGACGGTTTCCAAAGCAACACCAACTACGATCAGGAGAGAAGTACCACCAATCGCAAAGTTGCTGATATTGAGAGCCAAGTTCATGAAAATCGGGAGAACTGCGATTACGCCCAAGAAAATTGCACCTGCCAGAGTGATTCTGGACAGTACCTTTGCAATGTAATCGGAAGTAGGCCGTCCGGGACGAATACCGGGTACGAATCCGCCGTTCTTCTTCATGTTGTTAGAAATTTCTACCGGATTGAACTGCATAGCAGTGTAGAAATAAGTGAAGAAGAGAATCAGCAGGAAGTACAGTACTGCGTAAATCCAGGAATCGCTGGAGAATACCTTTAAGAATCCTCCCCAGAAACCGGGATCGCCGGCCTGCTTACCAAAGAAACTTGCAATGGTGCCGGGGAATGCCATGATAGACATTGCAAAGATGATGGGAATAACACCGGCAGAAGCAACCTTAATCGGAATATGGGTGCTCTGACCGCCATACATCTTTCTGCCCACAACACGCTTTGCATACTGAACCGGTACTCTACGTTCTGCTTCGTTCATGGCTACAACAACGCCAATTACCAGAATAACAACAATCAAGAGAGCAGCTGCACCGAACCAGTTCAACTGACCACCCTGAATACCTGTCCAGATAGATGTTGCTGCACTGGGAATTCTGGAAACGATACCTGCAAAGATAATCAGAGAGATACCATTACCTACACCCTTCTCGGTGATTTGCTCACCCAGCCACATCAAGAATGCAGTACCTGCAGTAAATGTAGTGATGATAACCACTGCGGTCATAGGACCGGGGTTGGTAACTGCATTGTAAGACTTGAGCAGGAAATAAAGACCGAACGCCTGCACAAGTGCCAGCACTACGGTACCGTAACGCATCAACTGACCAATCTTCTTCCGGCCCTCTTCGCCTTCCTTCTGGAGACGTTCCAAAGCAGGAATTGCAACACACAACAGCTGCATAATAATGGATGAGTTGATGTACGGGGTAATGCTCATGGCAAAGATGGTAGCGTTCTGGAACGCACCACCGGATACCATGTTCAAGAAACCGAACATGGAGTTATCTGCACTAAACAGATCTGCCATCTGTTCCGGTGCCAGCATGGGAACCGGAATACAAGAACCTAAACGGAAAATTACCAATAAAACAAAGGTGTAAATCAGCTTTTTTCTGAGTTCGACAATCTTCCACGCATTTCGGATTGTTTCAAACATCCTAGATCACCTCTGCCTTTCCGCCTGCAGCTTCGATTTTTTCAGCTGCACTCTTGCTGAATCTCTTAGCCTTGACAGTATACTTATTAGCAACCTCGCCACGACCTAAGATTACCAGACCATCACCAATCTTGGAGATAATGCCGGCTTCCTTCAAGATTTCAGCTGTTACTTCAATACCGGGCTCTAACTTATTGAGATCCTCAACATTGATTGCAACATACTTCTTAGCAAAAATATTGGTAAAACCACGCTTGGGAAGACGTCTATAGATGGGCATCTGACCGCCTTCAAAACCGGGACGTACGCCACCGCCACTACGAGCGTTCTGGCCCTTGTGACCCTTACCACTGGTTTTTCCGTTACCGCTTGCATGACCGCGGCCTACTCTGAATGCTTTTTTCTTGGAGCCTTCACTCGGAGATAATTCATGGAGTTTCATTGCGTCCACCTCCTCCTTCTTTATTTAAATTGTTTGTCCGCCTCAAAAGACGGGTGTCGGCAATACCGACTTGTAACCTTACTCGGATACCTCAACCAGATGCTTTACCTTGAAAATCATACCGCGAATCTGCGGAGTATCGTTCTTTTCTACAGTCTGGCCAATCTTCTTAAGACCAAGCGCCTCAACAGTTGCGATCTGATCTTTTTTGCATCCGATGGTACTCTTTTTCAGTGTAACCTTAATAGCCATTGGATAAACCTCCTGTCTTAAACTAATTTATTAACCCAGGATCTCTTCCGGCTTCTTCCCTCTGAGCTGAGCAACCTCTTCTACACTCTTGAGAGATGCCAGACCCTCGATGGTAGCGGCAACAACGTTCTTGGGGTTGTTACTGCGTAAGCACTTGGTACGGATATCTCTGATACCAGCCAGTTCCAGGACCGCACGGGCGGGACCGCCGGCAATAACACCGGTACCTTCTGCTGCCGGCTTCAGGAGAACCCGACCTGCACCAAACTCACCAATAATCTCGTGAGGAATGGTAGTCTTTACTCTGGGAACGGTAATCATGTTCTTCTTAGCTTCATCAATACCCTTGCGGATTGCATCGGGGATTTCTGCAGCCTTACCGGTACCGCAACCTACGTGTCCGTTTCCGTCACCTACTACTACCAGGGCGCTGAAACGCATTGTTCTACCACCCTTAACGGTCTTAGCAACACGGTTCAGATGAACTACCTTTTCCTGTATATCCAGCGTATCTGCTGCGATACGCGGCTGCTTTTTGGTTCTTTCACCTTTTTCTGCCATTACTCTTTCACCTCTTTACGATTAGAATTTCAGGCCGCCCTCACGCGCTGCCTCGGCGAGTTCTGCAACTCTGCCGTGATAAACATATCCGCCTCTGTCGAATACAACCTCGCTGATGCCCTTCTCTGCTGCCTTCTTAGCAATCAGAGCGCCAACTGCTTTTGCAGCCTCTTTGTTGCCGCCGTAGTTAGCCTTGAGCTCCGCATCCAAAGATGATGCAGAAACCAGGGTGTTCCCTGCGATATCGTCAATGATTTGAGCGTATATGTTCTGCCGACTTCTGAACACGCACAGTCTGGGGCACTCGGGAGTACCGGATACCTTTTTACGAACTCTCGCATGTCTTGCAAGTCTTGCTACATTACTATTAATCTTCTTAATCATTACGTTTGCACCTCCTTGCGGTTATTACTTCTTAGAACCGGCCTTACCTTCCTTACGTCTGATGTACTCATCAACGTACTTAATACCCTTACCCTTGTAAGGTTCAGGCGGTCTCTTCTCGCGAACGTTTGCTGCGAACTGACCAACCTTCTGCTTATCGGCACCGGAGATAATAATCTGGTTGGGCTGGGGAACTTCGATGGTGATGTCAGCATCTGCCTCCATCTCCACCTGATGAGAATAACCTAGGTTCATAACCAGTTTCTTACCCTGCAGAGCTGCTCTGTAACCAACACCGTTGATTTCCAGCTCTTTCTTGAAGCCGTCAGTTACACCAATAATCATGTTATTGAGCAATGTACGGGTCAAGCCGTGCAGAGATCTGTGAGTCTTTTCGTCAGAGGGACGCTTTACCTCGATGGTGTCGCCGCTCTGTTCTATCATGATAGCCGCGGGCAGAGTCTTTACCAGAGTGCCCTTGGGACCTTTTACGGTAACTTCATTGTTTGCGCCGACAGTTACAGTAACACCTGCGGGAACTGTAATCGGCATCTTTCCAATACGAGACAATGAATTCTCCTCCTTTCTTACCAAATAAACGCCAGGACCTCGCCGCCAACGTTCTGGCGACGTGCCTCCTTGTCAGTCATAACGCCCTTAGACGTAGAAATAATCGCAATACCTAAGCCCTTCAAAACTCTGGGCAGGTCTTCCTTGGATGCGTAAGCTCTCAAACCGGGCTTACTTACTCTCTTCAGACCGGTGAGAACCTTCTGCTTGTTCTCGCCATACTTCAGAGTAATGCGGATAACACCCTGAATGTTGTCTTCAATATACTCAACATTCTTTACATAACCTTCATCCAACAGGATTTTTGCGATGGCCTTCTTCATGTTAGAAGCCGGAATGTCAACGGTTGTATGTCTTGCGTTGTTGGCATTTCTGATTCTTGTCAGCATATCTGCGATAGGATCTGTAATATGCATAGTTCTAACCTCCTTCTTATCGGAATCGAGGGTTGGTTTGGCTGTCCGTTCCTATTTGTTTGCAGCCACCTTTCCCCTTTTCTTCAATCAAATTGCGCCGACTCTTGGTCGGATTCAAACGGGTTGATTACCAGGACGCTTTCTTTACGCCGGGAATCTGGCCCTTGTAAGCAAGCTCACGGAAGCAAATTCTGCAAATACCGAACTTACGAAGGTAAGCATGAGGTCTGCCACAAATTTTACATCTGTTATATTCACGGGTCGAATATTTCTGCTTTCTCTGCTGCTTGACTACCATAGACTTTTTAGCCATGAAATTTCCTCCTCCTTAATCCGGTACTATCTTGTAAACGGTGCGCCCATCAGGCTCAGAAGCTCACGTGCTTCCTCGTCTGTCTGTGCAGTAGTTACAAAGATAATGTCCATACCGCGAATCTTATCGATCTTATCATAATCTATTTCAGGGAAGATCAGTTGCTCCTTGATACCCAGGGCATAGTTACCACGGCCATCAAAAGAGTTGGGGTTGATACCACGGAAGTCACGTACGCGGGGGAGTGCTGCATTGAACAGACGATCCACGAACTCGTACATCTGAGAACCTCTCAGGGTAACCTTACAACCAATGTTCATACCTTCTCTGACTTTAAATGTTGCAACGGACTTCTTTGCCTTAGTGATAACAGCCTTCTGACCGGTAATCAAGGTCAGATCTTCTGCTGCGCTCTCTACAGCCTTAGAATTCTCTCTTGCATCACCAACACCCATGTTGATAACAACTTTTTCCAGCTTAGGAATCTGCATTACACTCTTATAGCTGAATTTGGTCATCAGGGCGTCTTTGATTTCTTTTGTGTATTTCTCTTCCAATCTCATTGAGAGTGAAACCTCCTTTCTTTATATCTTAGAATGTTTCGCCGCACTTCTTGCAGTAACGAACATGAGTTCCGTCCTCCAGAACTTTACGTCCAACTCTGCTGGGTGCGCCACACTTTCCGCAAACATTCATAACCTTGCTTGCGTAGATCGGGGTTTCCTGCTTGATAATACCACCGGCTTCGCCCATCTTTCTGGGTTTCTTATGCTTTGTGGCCATGGAAACGCCTTCAACAATAACCATGCGCTTTTCCGGGTTTACGAACAAAACCTTGCCTTTTTTGCCCTTATCCTTACCGGACAAAACCACAACCTCGTCGCCGGTTTTTACATGCATCTTTGCCATTGTCTTTCCTCCTTTTTTCAAAATGAAAAGGCCTTTGCTTATCGGTAGTTCTTTGAAGTAATCTTTGCAGAAACTTCTCGAAACTGTAAGTTCGTCATAAAATTTCGAGCTAATTTTTTCGTGCAGGTCAGCTAAGTGTTTCAAGATACTCGAGCTGACCGAACGGGAAAAGCAGCCGAAATTTTAAAGAACTTCGGGAGCGAGGGAGAGGATCTTCATGTAATCCTTATCTCTCAGCTCTCTGGCAACCGGGCCAAAAATACGGGTGCCTCTGGGGGTCTTGTCATCTCTGATGATTACGGCCGCATTTTCATCAAACCGAATCTTAGAACCATCAGAACGCTTAACGCCGTTCACGCTACGAACGATAACAGCCTTAACGACATCACCCTTCTTAACAGCACCGCCGGGGGCTGCTTTTTTAACAGAAGCAACGATTACATCACCAATGTTGCCGTAGCGACGGAAAGATCCGCCCAGTACACGGATACAAAGAAGTTCTTTTGCACCGCTGTTGTCAGCAACCTTTAAAATTGTCTGCTGTTGAATCATACCGGATTTCCTCCTATTTCAATATTGGAAGACTGTAGCCAGTCTTATGCCGAAACTCATATGAGTTTCGGAAAATCCGCAATATTGCGGGGAAGTATCTTACTTCGCTTTCTCAACGATTTCAACCAGTCTCCATCTCTTGTCCTTAGACAGGGGAGGAGTCTCCATCACCTTTACCTTGTCGCCAATGCCGCAAATGTTATTCTCATCATGCGCCTTCAGTTTGTAGGTACGCTTCATAACCTTGCTGTAAAGAGGGTGCTTTACGTGCTCTTTGATTGCGACAACAATTGTCTTGTCCATCTTATCGCTTACAACCTCGCCGATACGGGTCTTGCGGTAATTACGTTCACTCATTCTTTACACCTCCTACGCATTTACGCTTGTGATTCCAAGCTCTTTTTCCTTGAGGGCTGTCTTAACTCTTGCAATATCCTTCTTCACGCTAGCAATTCTCATGGGATTATCCAATTGGTTGGTAGCGTTCTGGAAACGAAGGTTAAAAAGTTCTTCCTTCAAGTCCTTGATCTTGGTCTCAAGCTCTTGCATTGAAAGGTCTCTAATTTCCTGAATTTTCATTAATTATCACCTTCCGTTTCTTGGTCTGCCTTCTTAATAAACTTACACTTAACCGGCAGCTTGTGCATTGCAAGACGCATAGCCTCACGAGCAACTTCTTCACTTACGCCACCGATTTCGAACATAACACGGCCGGGCTTAACAACAGCTACCCAGTACTCGGGTGAACCTTTACCACTACCCATTCGGGTTTCAGCCGGTTTTGCAGTTACAGGCTTATCGGGGAAAATCTTAATCCAAACCTGACCGCCTCTCTTGGTATAACGAGTCATAGCAATACGGGCAGCCTCGATCTGGTTACTGGTAATCCATGCAGGAGTCAGTGCCTGCAGACCGAAATCACCGTATACTACCTTATTACCACGATGTGCAGCGCCCTTCATACGACCGCGCTGTACCTTTCTACGTTTAACTCTCTTAGGTGATAACATTATTTTCTGCCTCCTTCTCTGCGTCTGGGAGCAGACTTCTTCTCCTCTTTTGCAGCAGCATTTCTGCTTTCTGCCAAGATT
>JAZRCD010000305.1:0-4271 GCA_045635425.1 Ructibacterium sp.
AAGATACATCCTCGTAAAGACCCAGGGTCTTCAACATATAGATTGCCATTTCCAGACAGTTCTTAAACTCTTCTTCCAACTGATCGGGACGGCACATCAAATGACCCTCGGAGATGGTGAACTGACGAACACGAATCAAACCGTGCATTTCACCTGATGCCTCGTTACGGAACAAGGTAGAGGTTTCACCATAACGGATGGGAAGATCACGATAACTGCGCATTCTGTTAAGATATGCTTGATACTGGAAGGGACAAGTCATGGGCCGCAGTGCAAAAACTTCCTTATCCTTTTCCTCATCACCAAAGACAAACATACCATCCTGATAATGATCCCAGTGACCGGAAATCTTGTAAAGATCGCTCTTTGCCATATAAGGGGTCTTGGTTCTTACCCAACCATTGGCATCCTCGTGGTCCTCAACAAATCTCTGGAGGATCTGCATCATCTTTGCACCCTTGGGGAGCATGATAGGAAGACCCTGACCGATGGAATCTACTGTAGTGAAGAGTTCCAATTCACGACCCAGTTTGTTATGGTCACGCTTCTTTGCCTCTTCCAATTGTTCTAAGTATTCATCCAGTTCCGACTTCTTGGGGAATGCGGTACCATAGATACGTGTGAGCATCTTATTCTTCTCGTCACCACGCCAGTAAGCACCTGCTGTATACTGGAGTTTAATCGCCTTTAATTTACCGGTAGATAACAGGTGAGGACCTGCACACAAATCGGTAAAGTCACCTTGCTTATAGAAAGAAATCTCCGCTCCCTCAGGAAGGTCTTCAATAAGTTCTGCCTTATAGGGCTCGTCCTTCATAAGAGCAAGTGCCTCATCCTTGGGGAGGCTAAATCGCTCAATGGCGATATTCTCCTTGATGATTTTCTTCATTTCGGCTTCAATCTTCTCCAAATCAGATGCCTGAATGGGTTCTACAAAGTCGAAGTCATAATAAAAGCCATTTTCAATAGCAGGACCAATGGCAAACTTGGTGTCCGGATATAATCTCTTGACAGCCTGTGCCAACACATGAGATGCGGTATGCCGATAAGCCAGTTTACCTTCGTCGGTATCCCATGTCAGGAAGTTCACCGCACAATCCTTTCCCGGGCAAGTTCGTAAATCCACAACTTCCCCGTCTACTTCAGCAGCCATACAGGCACGTGCCAGACCTTCGCTGATTTCAAATGCCATATCAAGCAAGGTCGCATCCTGCTTAAACTCCTTGACGTCGCCACCTTTAAGCGTTACCTTAATCATTCCAAACACCTATCCTTTCTTGGGAATCTCCCATTTATAATCCTATGGTAATTGCGGCAAGAACAGCAATCACAACACCCAATGTTGCCCCTGCCCACACTTCAAGAGGCGTATGCCCCAAAAGTTCCTTTAACCGAATTTGTTTCTCAATGGGATCGGTCTCGTCCCATGCATCAATAATCATGTTAATCATTTTTGCTTGCTGTCCTGCCGCACGACGAATCCCGGAGGCATCATACATTACCACCAAGGCCAATGCGCAACACACTACAAAAACAGGACTGTCAAACCCCATCTTAATACCAATACATGTAGCAAGACTTGTTACAATGGTTGAATGAGACGAGGGCATTCCGCCCGGGCCCATAAACCGCGTCATGTCCAACTTTCTGTTCTTAACCCAGACCAGAAAACCTTTTAACGCGCAGGAAAACAACCATGCAAAAAGTACAACGAAAAACACCTTATTGCTTAAAAATTGTCTGATATATTCCATCTGTTTCTCCTATTCGCTTAATGATTCCTTTTCAATAGGTAATCCGCAAAATCAAGCAAGAACTCCGATCCCGAAAGATCTTCAATCAAAGCCTTGGCATCCCGGGTCAGCCGAGCGAGTTCTGCCTCAGCCTTTTCCATACCCAACAGGGTAACAAACGTTGTCTTATCTTGTTCTGCGTCACTACCAATCGGTTTCCCCAAAGCGACTTCGTCACCAATAACATCTAGTATATCATCTTTTATCTGAAATGCCAACCCCAATTTTTCAGAAAATGTAATAATTTTTTGAATTTTGGCATCCCCTTGGTCCAAATACCCTGCACTCAGGCATCCGCAAACGGCACATACACGAATCAAGGCTCCGGTTTTCCCTTTATGAAGAAGGGTCAACTCCTCTAAGGATACATCATTTCTGTTTTCGCAAGCCAAGTCAATAACCTGACCGCCAATCATACCATGGCATCCTGCCGCTTTTGCAAGTTCACTAACCGCCGCAAGGGCGCGATCCGGCATCATACCCGACTCTGCCAAAATCCCAAAGGCATTGGTCAAAAGCCCATCCCCTGCAAGCAGAGCAATATCTTCCCCATAGGCTTTGTGACAAGAGGGTTTACCCCGCCGCATATCATCATCATCCATGCAAGGAAGATCATCATGAATCAAAGAATAACTGTGAATAGATTCAATGGCACAACCCATTCGTGCCGCATCCTCCAAGTTTCCTCCCAGCATATCACAAACCGCCATGGTCAGCACAGGACGGATTCTTTTTCCGCCACCCAAAACACCATACTGCATTGCCTCAAAAACCCGTTTCTGAAGCAACTCCGGCACCGGGTAATAATTCGCCAACATCTCTTCAAAGCGGTTCAAATAAACCTGATATTGTTCCTGAAAATTCATACTACTCTCCCAAACCTGCAAAGGGTTGTTCTTCCAACGTGCCATTGTCCCGATTCTTCATCAAAATAGAAATTTTCTGTTCTGCTGTATTCAATGCATCGGTACAATCCTTGGTCAGGGCAATTCCGCGTTCGAACAATGTAAGCATTTCATCCAAAGAAACCTTACTACCCTCCAACGCCTTAACCACACTTTCCAGTTCTTGTAAATTGGTTTCAAAACTCTGTTTATCTGCCATAGTTTTCTACCTCCTCTGTTTCTTGTACCGTGGCAACAATTCTGCCATCCTTTACCATTACCGTCATACTGTCACCGACTTCCACATGGGAAACGGAATCAATTACCGCTCCATCTGCACCTTTTGCCACCGAGAATCCTCGAGAAAGAGCTCCCAGAGGGCTCAGACCATCCAGTTTGGATGCCGCAACGCCCAATCCTTGCTTTTTCTGTTCCAGAATCCGATTCATCGCACCGGTCATATCCTGAAGCAAACGATCCAGATAAATTCTTTCTTCATCAACCCGAAGCATAGGATTCTGCATGGACGGACGTTCGGTCAAACTCTTGATACGAAGACGCCCCTGCTCCAAAATACGTTCCGCCTGACTATAGAGACGGCGATAAACATTCTGGAACTTTTCGTTCAACTCAGACTGAGACGGCACCACGAGTTCTGCCGCCGCAGACGGGGTTGGTGCCCGCAAATCTGCTACAAAATCCGAAATGGTAAAATCAATCTCATGTCCTACTGCCGAAACAATAGGGATTTCACTCTGATAAATCTCTCGGGCAACAATTTCTTCATTAAATGCCCACAAATCCTCAATAGAACCGCCTCCACGACCCACAATCAAAACATCAGCATCCTTGCTTTGATTGAAGTATCGAATTGCCGTCGCAATACTCTCTGCCGCATTTTCACCCTGTACCAGCACCGGATAAAGCACCACATCCGCATAGGAGAAACGCCGTGTCAGCACATTAATAATATCACGAATGGCCGCTCCGGTAGGCGCTGTCACAACGCCAACTTTCTTGGGGTATTTAGGAAGAGGTTTTTTATGAGCCGGATCAAACAAACCCTCTTTGCTCAGTTTTGCCTTTAACTCCTCGAAGGCAACATACAAATCACCGATACCTTCTTGTTGCATGTCGTCTATGTAAAGTTGATACTGCCCATCACGCTCATAGACAGTAACCCGACCATGGGCAACCACCTTCATACCATTTTGAGGAGTAAACCGCAACTTGGATGCACTACCGCGGAACATGACTGCTCGCATAACACCGGTTTCATCCTTTAAGGACATATACATATGCCCTGAGGAATGTGCCTTGAAGTTGGAAAGTTCTCCTTTTACCAACACATCTGTCAACACATCATCACGATTCATGATTTCCTTGATATATAGGTTCACCTGTGTAACCGATAATGCCTGTCGCTCTATCATCCTGACTCACCTGCCTCCGTCTTTCTGTAATGAAAAATCGAAACAGAGCGGCACTGTACGTTGCCGCCCTGTTCGTTTATTTATCATCTTTTATATGTCCAAGAATACCATTGACAAACGCCAAGGACTCCTCGCCGTCAAATATCTTGGCAAGCGCCACT
>JAZRCD010000306.1:0-2830 GCA_045635425.1 Ructibacterium sp.
ATTTGGCGAACTTTGCCCGTCGCTGCGACGGGGAATGACAATCATATACACAAAGTATGATTCTGCCATTCCCCATCTTGCGCCAGACAAATTTCATCCAAATTTCTGCGCACTCGGTTTGTGTAAAAGGCGGCTCGGCAATCTGTGGTAACTCTTTACCGCATATTATGTCCGGCTTTGGGTGGAGCGTCACGCTCCTTCTGCGCACTCGGTTTGTGTAAAAGGCGGCTCGGCAATTTACCGCACACTTTGTCCGGCATTGGGTGGAGCAATTCTCTTCCCTACGTCAATAAATAACAAAAAGTCGGCATTTTGCCGACTTTTTTTAATTATTCATTCTTCGTTTCTAATCTCTTGTAATTCCCAAGAACTTCTCGGCGTTTTTGTAGGCGATTTTTTCGAAAATCTCCTGGGTGATATATCCGCCCTCCAGCATCTCATAAAGGAAGGGAATAATGGTAACCGGCATCTTGGGCGAGGTAATATCGGTGCCAAAGAAGAGCCGATCCTGGAACTCCGCCATAAACTTTGCGGAGAATTCCTTATCTCTTGAGAGCATATGAATGGGCGTGAAGTCAGATAAGTCTCCGTACAGATTGGGATATTTCCGCATCAGTTTGGGAACGGCACCCTCTTCTCGAATGGGGCCGGTGCCCAATCCGCCAATCTGGCGGTTGTCAAAGGTGTAAAAATATCCGCGCTCCCCAATGGTGCCCAGAGGAGCCAGCTCCGACCAAAAGAGGGGGCCGTGCCCGAATACAATCAGTTCAGGGAAACTCATCAGGGTCATCTCCAATTGGGGAAGTCCCGGGTCGTCATAGATGCCGAAGCCCCGATCCTTCTGGGGAGAGCCATCCAGAGTGACGGAAAGTCCCACCTTTTCTGCATGGTAGAACAAATTCTGCATCAGGGGATCTTGAATTTCCAGTTTGGGCATCACCTCACCAAGTCCCTTACAGCCCCGATCCTTGTAATGCTGCAGAACAGGGGTCAGGTTGGAGGTGGGAGAGTTTTTCACGGCTCTTGGGTCGATGTTGCAGAAGGGAATAATTCTGTCAGGATATTTTTCCGCCATATCCAGAATATCCTCGTTGGACTGAGGCTCATATACCTCAGGACTCACAATGGGCATTACGACGCCCTTGTCAATATCCAGCTCGTCAAAGCGGGCAATCAGTTGCTCTGCAGTACAAAAGCCACAACCAAATACCGGCTTTTTCCGATAGGCATGGGCGTGAATGTCAATAAACATAAGCATTCCCTCCTTAGGAAAAGAATTTCTTCCCCTATTTTGCCACAGAGCATCATAAATGTCAAGAAGGTGCGTTGGTAAAAATAAATGAGGATAAGAATAAATTTTACGCAAATCCTACATTAGCTTTCCGGTAAAATATCTATAAGAAAAACAAAGCAGACATCCTTTAATGTCTGCTTTTTATACTATATTCAACGATTCAGGAGCCACAAAGCAAAGTTCAGATACCCGGCAAAGGTAACCCAAAGGGCATAGGGGATTTGCAGATAAGCGGCAAGGGGGGATACCTTTTTGTAGCACAGAATGGTGCGGATAATCAGATAAAGGAGAATCAACAACCAAACAAAGGAGAAAAGAAGCCACCGAAGATTGAAAAAGACAATACTCCAAAGAAAGTTGAAAAGCAGGCTCAAGGTATAGTAACGAAGTCCGCATGAGGCGGCATTTCGATCGATTTGTCTGTTCTCACGAACCAATGCCCAACTGATTCCCATCAGGATATAAAGGGAGGTCCAGACCAGGGGGAAGAGCCAACCGGGTGGCGAGAGAGGAGGCGTCTTTAAGGAGGTATAGATATCCATACTTTCCATGGTCAGCAAAGATGCAAGAAAGCCGACGGCCAATGGAATCAGAATGGAAATACCAAAAAGTTTCAAGCGGTTTCGGGGCATAAAAATCGTCCTTTCTGTTTTTGATACTATTAGGTATATGTAAAAGAAAGGAAAAATATAACAAAAGGATAAGGGATTTAATACAGCAGGATATTTTTTTACCGCACAGTATCAGGCGGTGGCCGGAGAATCCAAAAGACCATTGATGAAGGCGGTCGGACAGGGGTTAGAGTGTTGTTGAAATTTTTTGAAAAACATAGTATAATGATTAAAATGCAGTTTAACAGAGGTATGTGTCATAGCGATACATATTCGGCAAAGGAAGAATGATGAGGTGATTTTATGAAGAAAATATTATGTATTATATCAGCTGTTCTCTGTATCTTTCTTGTTGCTTGCGGAAAGGATAGCGACAAGGGAATCATTGGTGGAGCAGATGAGCCTACATCTATAACGGTTGAAGAAGGAGAAAAAACAATGTACGAGCAAATTACAGCACAAGAGGCAAAACAGATCATGGACTCAGGAGAGGAACATATCGTTTTGGACACCAGAGAACAATATGAGTTTGATGAGGGGCATATTCCGGGAGCAATCCTGATTCCGCATACCGAAATTGATAATAAGGCAACGGAGATGCTCCCTCATAAAGATAAGCTGATTTTAGTGTATTGTCGGTCGGGCAGACGAAGCAAAATTGCAGCAGAAAGCCTTTCAAAACTTGGCTACACTAACGTAAAAGAGTTTGGGGGCATTATCGATTGGCCCTATGATATAGAAAAATAATTTTATGAGGACGTTTACAGGAGCTCTGTGGATAGGAGATTTTCCATGACCCCGCAGGGCGCTTTGTTATGATTTTTTTTAAGTAGATTATCCAATGTTTTGATGCGGTCGTCTGTCAGGACGGCAATCTGGTCATAAATAATTATTCGATTTTGGCTATTTTCATATTGTCAGATTT
>JAZRCD010000307.1:0-1679 GCA_045635425.1 Ructibacterium sp.
TTGACTAATGCTTGAAAGTATTATATACTATGTCACAGAAAAAAGCAAGACTTGGAGGAAAGACAAATGACAAACGCACAACTTTACACCATCATCGCGCTTTGCGCATATGCAATTGCAATGGCACTTATTGGTTGTCTCAGCTATGGCAAGTCAAAAACACTGGACGGCTTTCTGATCGGCGGCCGAAATATCGGTGCTTGGGCAACCGCCTTTGCGTATGGGACTACCTACTTCTCAGCAGTTGTGTTTGTTGGATATGCAGGACAACATGGGTGGAACATCGGCATCGGAAGTATTTGGATTGGCATCGGCAACGCTATACTTGGTTGCTTGCTTTCTTGGCTCTTATTTGCGAACAGAACCAGAAAGATGACAAAAAAGCTCAATGCAAGAACTATGCCTGATTATTTTGAAAAGCGTTACGCCTCAAAAGGTATGAAAATTTTATCTGCCATTATCATCTTCATCTTCTTGGTTCCTTACTCAGCGGCAGTTTACAAGGGGCTGGGGTCACTTTTCGGCGCAGTATTCCCCATTGTTGAAACGTGGGTATGGATGCTGATTCTTGCCTGTCTGACTGCGGTTTACCTTGTTGCAGGCGGATATATTGCAACCGCGTACACCGATCTTGTTCAGGGAATTATTATGATAATCGGTGTTGTTTGCCTTGTGGCAACAATTCTCAGTCACGATGCAGTAAATGGAATTTCCGGACTTATCCGGAACCTCTCCGCCATTCCCGAAGACGGAGCACAGCTCACAAATATTTGGGGAGGCTCCTCCTTTAAATTCCTTTGTTTCAACATTATGCTCACAAGCTTTGGTACATGGGGGCTCCCACAGATGATTGGGAAATTTTATGCCATCAAGGATACTGCAGCAATTAAGAGAGGCACCATTATCTCTACCATTTTCTGTATTGTCATCGGCTGTGGTGCTTATCTGATTGGCGCAACCTCAAGACTTATTCTCGGTGGTGTTCTTCCCGAAGGTGGCGTCGATTCTGTAATTCCAACCGTTTTGATACAAGTTTTAGGAAACGGAACAGCAGGAATTATCCTCTTGTCAATAATCATGATTCTTCTGCTTTCTGCCTCTATGTCAACATTGGAAGCGGTTGTTTTAACTTCTGCCTCTGCAGTGGCAGTTGACCTGATTCCTGCAGTCAGAAAAAAAGAAACCAAGCCGGAAACTCAGATGCTGCTTACGAGACTTCTATGTCTCGCCTTTGTGGCTTGCTCCTTCATCTTTGCAACCCAAAACATTCCGATTATTGTAAGTCTTATGTCCTTCTCTTGGGGTATTGTTTCCGGTTGCTTCATTGGCCCTTATATCTGGGGACTTTTCTCAAAAAGGATTACCAAAATCGGTGCATACTCCGGTATTCTTTCCGGACTTCTGGTTGTAGGAATCTCAACTCTTATCATTTCTCTTCAATCCGGATTCGGCGCTGCGGCAGCGAAATCACCGGAAATGGGTGTTGCAGCAATGGCAGTTTCTTTGATAATTGTTCCTTTGGTAAGTGCATTTACCAAGAACAACGATACCGAAAGAATCGATGAAATCTTTACTTGTTACAACGAAGATTAACATTCCCACTTTCAAACACAAAAGTTGGGTGAATCTCTTAAAAGATTCACCCTACTTCTTTTTTCATACAATTCCTTTTTACTTCT
>JAZRCD010000308.1:0-9265 GCA_045635425.1 Ructibacterium sp.
GCATGGATGCATGTTCTGTACGGAAATGCTTTAACCGAAAATGGTGAATTTGCTAAGGCAGAAGAAATCTACAAAAATGGAATTAACATGCCGAAATCCTATGGTGAGGCGAAAACCTTCTTTAATCAGGAAGCACATATTTTCTTCTATCTTGGATTACTTCTTGAAAAGCAGGGTAAAGATGCGATGGAATGCTATAAAGAGGCAGCTGTATATAAGGCGGCAGTTTCCGAGTTATCTCTTTTCCGTGCTCTTGCGCTTCGGAAATTAAATAAATTTGCCGAGGCACGCAACGTTCTTAACGAGATGCTTGAAACAGCAGAAAACTTTATTGCAAACTGTGATAGAAGAACCTACTACGGTGTTGGTTCTCCCTCTCCGTTGCCTTTCGAGGATGATATCGTGAAGAATAACCGTCTTTCCGGATACACCTTAAAGGCATATGCGCTCTTAGGTCTTGGCAAGTTTAATGAAGCTGAAAAGTATATCAACATGGCGAAGGAGATTCAGAAATACGAATTCCCTATTTATGCTTTTGACCAGATCAAAGATTCTGTAAAATAAAAAGAACTATTACAAAGAATAGTTCTTCTGAAAAGTCTTTCGATAAGAAACCGGCGTCATGCCGGTTTCTTTCTTAAATACCTTGTTTAGGTATTGCTGACATCCAAAACCAGATTGTTCGGCTACTTCATTCATGGGAATGTTTGTATTCCACAAAAGTTTTTTTGCGTTTTCAATGCGACAGTTGATTAGATACTGATGTGGTGTGATACCAACAGACTCCTTGAAGATGTTTTGAAAATATATCTTACTTAGATGTACGCTTTCTGCAATATGAGACAGGGAAATTGATTTTTGAAAATTCTGTTCGATATATCGTTTGGCAGATGCAATCAGTTCATAGTTTTTTCCGTTCCTTGTGGAGGGGATTTTGGCATCATGAAGGATTAAGTTCAGCAAGGAAAGGAACCTGCTGTACATGAGTAACGGATTGTTTCCTTCGTTAAGAAGAATAAGTTCATTCATTTTTTGTCGAATTGGACCGGAATGGCTGGAACAAAAGTATTCGGGTGCATTTTCCAGAAGTTGAGCAAGGTCTTCCGTGGCGTCAAATTTTAAATATGCAGTTTGAAAGGGTAATTGACTATGTCTTATTTGTCCGGGTTTTGCTATTTGGATATAATTCTTTTTAATGGCGAAGGTTCTGTTGTCGGTTGTGGTCGTTTTGCCGTCCTCTAAATAGAATTCAATTTCATATTTTGTCACCAACCGTTTGGGAGATTGCGATATTTCTCCAAACTCGCTACAATCGAAGTAACCACATGAAATATCTTTTGGAAGTTGAATCATAGCATCACCTGAAAGTAAGATTTGTTAAAAAATAAGTAACTTTATCACTATAATATATAGGAAATATAATATATAATACCATAAAAAAGAATAATTGTAAAGGGAGATTTTTTATGGATAAAGCAACAATAAAAGTTGGGAAAATCGTAATTCCAACCTATCCTGAGCCTGCGGCGGAAGAGCTGCCTATGTTTGCAGAGAACCGTGTTCACCAGCGGACCAGTGGTCGTCCGTATCCTAATAAGGTTGTGATGGCGGTTGACAGAACACATAAAGAGGACAAGGAATATAAATTGGTTACTTTGGAAAACGAATATGTGAAAATTGAAATTCTTCCTGAAATTGGTGGCAGAATTTATTCTGCATTGGACAAAACCACAGGATATGATTTCTTTTATAAGCAACATGTAATCAAGCCTGCACTGATCGGTGTGCTTGGCTCTTGGATTTCGGGCGGTGTAGAATTTAACTGGCCGTTTCATCATCGTGCATCAGGGTTTATGGCGTGTGATTTTAAAGTGGAAGAAATGCAAGATGGTTCTGTTGCATGTCACCTTTCGGAACATGATCCCATTGATCGAATGAAAGGTATGGTCAGCATTATTTTAAGACCCGGTGAAACCAGTTTTGAGACAAGAATGCGTCTCTATAACAGAAATGCAGTTGAAAAATCTTTTTTGTGGTGGGAAAATGCCGCTGTTCCTGTTAACGAGGATTACCAGATTTTCTTCCCGCAGGATGTTTCTTACGTTAATTTTCATTATTTAAAATCAAGAACAACCTATCCCATTGCCGGAAATGGTGTGTTTAACGGAATTCCCATGGAGGAAGACCGTGATATCTCCTGGCATAAGAACACCAGACAGGCAACTTCTTATTTTGCTTGTGCATCGGAGTATGATTTCTTTGGCGGATATGATCATGGGAAGCAATGTGGTGTGGTTCATATTGGTGATCATCATATTTCTCCGGGAAAAAAGATGTTCACATGGGCTTATTGTCAGTTGTCGAAATCATGGGAGAATGCATTGACTGATACGGATGGTGAGTATGCAGAACTGATGGCAGGATCCTATTCGGATAATCAACCGAATTTTGCATGGCTTGCTCCGTACGAAACAAAAGAATTTTCTCAGCATTGGTATCCCATTGCAAAAATCGGGTCTCCCACTTTTGCCAATTTAAATTGTGCTTTTCGTATTGATAGGGAGGCAGGTGTGCTTTCCTTACAAACAACAAAAGTATACCCTGAGGCAACTGTTAAAATTTCAGACGGGGATGTGGTATATTATGAAAAGACCATGGACCTTATCCCCAACCAAACCGTTGCAGAAAACATCAGTGGTTTGCCCGAATTTGTTACGGTAACTGTTGTTGCGGGCGGTAACATTATTGCAAATTATACCGAAAAGAAATTTGATGATTTAGTAATGCCGGATGTGATTACCGATATGCCTTCTGCGGCAGGTATGAACGATGCACAGGAACTATATCTTGCAGGCGTACATGTGGATCAGTATCGTGATCCTGCGGTGCAACCCGACAGTTATTGGCTGGAGGCATTAAAACGGCACAAGAATCATATTCCGTCGTTGGTTGCTATGGCAAAATATGAAATGGGGCGTTATAATATTAATAGTGCAGAACATTATGGAAAACGTGCCATCGATGCGCTTACAATTTTTAATGAAAGAACGCAAAGCGGCGAAGCGTATTATACCTATGCTCGAATCCTTGAGGCGAAGGGTATGACGGATCAGGCATATAATTTTTATTATAAGGCTTATTGGGCGGCAGATTCCGTTGCAAAGGCCATGACCCGTATTGCCATGATTGACATTAAGCGTGAGGATTGGAATGAGGCCATTCGTCATGCAGAAAATGCCCTGGATTATGGTAAGAAAAACAATCTTGCCCTTGCATGTCTTGTGATTGCAAAAAGAGAACTCGGCATTTGCATGAACGAAGTGATTGCTGCGCAGTTAGAGCAAGACCCGTTGGATCATATGATGCGCTATCTGTCAGGAACAGGCGATTTCTATCAACAAATGGACAGTGATCCTTTGCAGACCTGCCTTGATTTGGTGTATGATTTTGATGCTATGGGCAGATATTCGGATATTGTTAAGATTCTTTCCGACTTGGATAAAGAACGTCTTGACTGTAGAAGAAAAATGCTATATTATACTCTTGGATATTATAAAAACTTACTTGGTCAAGACGGAACAAAAGAGTATGAAAAAGCAATTGTGGCAGAACTTGGTCCTTGTTATCCTGTTCGACTGGAAGAAAGTATCATCTTACGGGATGTTATTTCCATGACAGAAAGTCAGGATGCAAAGCTCTTGTTGGGTTGTCTTCTTTACAATAAGAGACAGTACACAGAGGCTGTAAAACTCTGGGAAGAGTGTACAGATGATTATATTGCAAAGCGTAATCTTGCAGTTGCATATTTCAGCCATTTAAATCGTGGCGAAGAGGCTCTTCGTCTGATGAAAGAATTGACAACCGAACACCCTGAGGATGAGCAACTTCTTTATGAAACAGCTGTTTTAATGGATAAGATGGATGTTGCGCCTGAGGACAAGATTTCTCTTATTACATCGCACAAATCCAACAGAGATGATGTGTTAACAGAACTTGCCAAGGCGTATAATCAGGCTTTGAAGCCACATATGGCAGTCGAGACATTGATGTCTCATGAATTTGTTCCATGTGAAGGTGGAGAACATGCAATTGCAGACCAGTATATGTTTGCTTACCTTGTTCGGGGAAAACAAAAGTATGATGAAGGAAATATAAATGAAGCAGTGGAGTTATTCCGCTTTGGTCAGAGCCTGCCGCAATCTCTTGGTGCAGGTATCTGGAATCATTGTAAACTGATCCCCTTAAAATATCACGAGGCGCTTTGCCTTGAAAAACTAGGACAAAAGGAAGAAGCAAATAAGATTTTTGAGTATATTGCCAATGTGACCATTGAGTATTTCAGTAATATGCATTTGAAAGAATTACCTTATTGGCAAGCAAAATCATGGATTCATCTGGGTCAAAGAACAAAGGCACAGCATTTGATGACTAAGTATTTAAGAGAATGGAAGAATATCATAGATGTCAAGGACAATGGCTTCTTTGGCACAACACCGTTTTTCCTGTCCTTTGTGGATTCTCCTGAAAAACTACGTAAGGCGCAATATTTGTATTTTATGGCGTTGTGTGAAGATTTTGCAGGAAATTCAGTTGATGCAAAGAATATGATTAAAGATGCTCTTTCTCAAAATAGTGAAAATCTTTTTGCATTGTTTTACAATGAGTTTGGATTTTTAAATTAGGGAGTGATTTGATATTAAAATCATTACGATTCGACATCATGATTATGTCGCTAAAATTAATGTGAGTCGAGGTGCTAATTGCATCAGCCTTAAGCATACTCGATACGGCGCAAGTGTTCTGCGTGAACCGAACTATGAAAATCTTGATAATCCCTATCTGTATGGCATGCCGATTCTTTTTCCTGTCAATCGCATCTCAAATGGTGAATTTGAGTTTGAAGGAAGAAAATATGTGTTTCCGGTGAATGAGCCGGCGACAGGCTGTCATCTCCATGGGTTCTTGCACGAGGCAGAATTTGAGGTTGTAGAACATGGCGAGAATTATGTAAAATGCAGATATATATCCGATGAGTTATATGGGTTCTTTATGCATAAATTTCGTGTAGAAATTTCCTATTCCTTGTCCGATGATGGATTATGCCAAGAAACATCCGTCTGTAACCTATCAAAGGAAAATATGCCGGTTTTATTAGGTTTTCATACAACATTTAATGTTCCGTTTGCTGATGGATCTCAAGGAACCGATGTTTTTGTTTGCGCAGAGGTAGGGGATGAGATTGAACGTAGTATGTCAAACTATTTGCCTACAGGAAGAATCCTTTCCGAAACGGAGCTTGCAAAGCGTTTTCAAGAAGGAATATTTGGGGCGACGGAGCAGTCTATCAGTAAACATTTTCAGGCAATCAATGACGGGAAAATTGAGTTGATTGATCGCAAACAAGGTATAAAAATTCGATATATCAATGATATACAGTTTGGGTGGAGACTTTTTTATAATGGAAACGCTGATAAATATATCTGTCTGGAACCCCAAACATGTATGGTTGATTGTCGCAATCGTAATCTTGGCAGAGAAGATGATGGATTCGATTTTATTGCTCCCGGTATGTCAAAAAACTATCTTTCATATATCTGTGTTGAGGAGATGGGTGAATGATTAATTTTGTTATAATCGGCGGCGGTTGGAGAGCGGAGTTCTATTTGCGGATTGCAAAAGCACTTCCTGATATCTTTTCTGTTTCGGCTATATGTGTCAGAAACATGGAGCGCGCTGCAGAAATTGCTCATAAATATAACGTCAAGACGGTGGCGGCTGTTGAGGAAGTTCTAAAGGAATCATTTGATTTTATTGTGAACTGTATCAATAAAAATGAAATATCTTCCATGGCGGTGCAATTGGCGGAGATGGGCTATTATGTTTTATGTGAAACACCCATCATGAATCAACCGGATTCCCAACATTGTTATGATAGGATTCAGGTTGCGGAACAGTTTCATAAGAAAGGCAGATATCAGGCTGTAAAAAAATTAATTGATTCGGGAATCATTGGAGAAATAACCCATATTCATATGTCGGTTGCGCATGATTATCATGCTATGAGTCTGATGCGGTTTTTCCTTCAAGATGATAACAAGCCCAAGTTGTTATCTGGTTTGACCTTGCAGGATCGTGTGGTTAAAACAAATGGAAGAGTCGGTGTTTTGGAGCATAAGGAACTTGAAGATACGGCACAAAAAATTAAAGTTTTTCAGTTTAATAAGGCAACCGTTGTGTATGATTTTAATCCGGAACAATATTTTTCGCCAATTCGTAAAGACAGACTTTTGATTCGAGGTACAAAAGGTGAAATAGAAAATAATGATGTACGATACCTCAATGGTAATAATGAACCTATAAGCAGTACTATCTGTTTTACTTCTGCCGGATTATTGGACGGATTTTATTGTGACAAGATTACATTTGAAAATCAGGTTTTATATTCTTATCCGTTTCATTCAGCTAGATTGAGTGAAGAGGAGATGGCAATTGCAGAATGTTTACTTGGAATGAGAGATTTCGTCCAATCAGGTGAAAAGTTGTACTCCTACGAAAGAGCATATTGTGATTATGCATATTTTGAAAATAAATAAAAAGTATCATTTTTGATACTTTTTTATTTTTGGGGGACAAAATATGTCTATTTCTATATTGTCTTATAACCACATACATGCTAAAATGGATGCATCAATATATGGGAATAGGAGCTGGTTTCGTGAATATAAAGATTTTGGAACTCATCGATGGAGCAAGAAAGGCAAAAGGATTGACGGTTATTATTGATGTTTTTCGAGCAATGACGGTTGAGGCTTATTTGCTTCATAATGGTGCAGAAGATGTGATTCCCATGAGTAGTTTAGAAGAGGCTTATCAATATCGAGAGAAGCATCCCGATACCATACTGATTGGAGAACGTGATGGAAAAATGTGTCCGGGCTTTGATTACGGCAATTCGCCTTCGCAGGTTAAAAATGTAGATTTCACAGGTAAAAAAGTGATCCACACGACCAGTTCGGGAACGCAAGGAATTGCGAATTCTGTGAATGCAACCGAGATTATAACCGGAAGCATAGTGAATGCAAAGGCAATTGCGTCTTATATCAAAAGTGTAAATGCAGAAGATGTGTCATTGGTGTGTATGGGCCTTGCGGGTATTGAGTCAACAAGAGAAGACACGCTTTGTGCGGAATATATCAAAAGTCTTTTGGACGGATCTTCCGTGGATTTGAAGGCCGGATTTGAAGAGTGCAGACAAACGAGCGGAGCAAAATTTTTTGATGTTACGATGCAAGACGTTTTTCCTCGTGCGGATTTTGATATGTGCTTAGAAAATGATATTTTTAATTTTGTAATTTCAGTAAAAAAGCAAGAGGATGGTTTGTTCCATTCTGTAAAAGTAGACATTTAAAAAGTCTGCATATCGAAAGATATGCAGACTTTTTGGCACCCCCGGCGTGAATCGAACACGCGACTAATCCTTAGGAGGGACTTGTAATATCCACTTTACTACGGGGGCATAACTTCGTATATCATAAATTATTTTTATATCTTTGTCAAGGCGAGCCGAGGAAGAAAGTGTAAATAATTTTTAAATTATCTCATAAAGGTATCGACAAATTCTCAAATAGGTGTATAATTAGTTTAGAAATAATTTATAATTTGTTATAATGTAAGGAAGGAGGGTGAAAATGAAAGTTTTGATTATCGAAAATGATTTAGATTGTGCCATGACAGAAAGCGATTTATTAACAGCCAACGGATTTGTTTGTGATATTGCAGATGATGGTGAAAAAGGTCTGGGACTTGCACTTTCCGGTGATTATGGTGTTATTCTTTTAGAGGTTTCTTTGCCGAAGCGAGATGGGTTTTCGTTATGTGGAGAAATAAGAAAAGAGAGGGATATTCCTATTCTTTTTGTATCGGAAAAATCGAACGAAATTGATGTTGTCAGAGGATTTTCTCTTGGAGCAGATGATTATATTTTGAAACCGTTTTCCCCCTCTGAGTTTGTAGCAAGAGTGAAAGGGCATATCAGCCGTTACGAAGTTTTAAGTAATAAGCCGATTGTGGATAAAAGGAATGTTGTTACGGTTCGGGATTTAAAGATTGACAAGGATGCTCATCGAGTATTCCTTGGTAATCAAGAAATTTCGATGCCGGTTCGTGAATTTGAACTACTGTTGTTTTTAGCCGAAAATCCCAATATTGTTTTTAGCAAAGAGCGTCTTTTTGACAGATTATGGGGAATGGATGCATTAAGTGATGATTCTACTGTCACGGTGCATATTCAGCGGATTCGGGATAAGATTGAAAAGGGATCCGATGGCGAAAAATTTATCGAAACAGTATGGGGTGCCGGATATCGGTTTTGCGGATAGTATGAAAAGACGTACGGTCCGCATACATGGGGTTGAAAGCATTTGATGAAGGAGGGAATAAAATGGAGAAAATGACAGAACAAAACAAAACGGAAAAAAGAAGAAGATTTATAATTAATTTTGTTTATTTTGTTATTATTTTGTGTTTGGCATATTTGTTTTTGGAATATGCGGTTGTTTGGGTTATGCCCTTTATTATTGGTTTGTTGATTGCATTGGCGCTTCGTCCTTTTGTTGCCATGGTTTCTAATGTAACGAAATTAAGCAGACGTATTTCAGCTTTTCTTGTGGTCTTGTTGTGTTATGGTCTCGTTGGTTTTTTGTTATGGCAATTGGGTAGTTACTTGGTGCAGGAGGCTAAAATATTCTTTGCAGATTTGCCGGATATATATGCAACGAAAATTGTTCCTTCTTTCGATATGGCGAATCAAGGCCTTTTGAGATTTGCTCGTGGGTTTTCTCCTGAATTTGCAGAACAAATCAATCAACTGCTGACTCGTTTTTTAGGCGGGATGCAAACGTACCTGATTGGTCTTTCGACCAATGCTCTTTCGGCCCTTGCGGGTGCATCGGCTAAATTACCTTTGTTCTTAATCTCTCTTGTTTTTACCATTCTGTCCTCTTTGTTTATCAGTATGGATTATGACGGCGTTTTGTCTTTTATCAAAAGGCAAATCCCTGAGAAGAATAAGGCGTTATTTGTTGATATCCGTTCATATCTTGCTAAAACAATAGCAGGATACCTGAAGGCATATATGATCTTAATGTGCCTTACTTTTGTGGAATTGTCTATCGGTTTTCTTGCCCTTAGGATTTCCAATCCTTTTGGAATAGCCGCCATTACGGCTGTTGCGGATGCATTGCCTGTTGTTGGAACAGGAACCGTT
>JAZRCD010000309.1:0-6167 GCA_045635425.1 Ructibacterium sp.
TGAATAAAACTCACAGCGGGAAACTGAGGAGGGGTATTAGCAAGTTCTGTGCCAATGACGTAGATAGTAGGATATTGGCTGTGCAGCGCCTTTGAAACGATGTCAAACATATCCTTTTCCTTATCAATCATTTACTAAACACCTCCTTTGCCATTTGGGGAAATTCCCGCTGGATTTGTAGCGCCGTTTCATACATAAAGGGTCTGGCTTTCATACCCTCCGTAAAGCGAAAGCCACCGTCTTTGGTAGGATAAATCCAACCCACACGGCCATCCTTTGTGGTGATAATTTTGGGCCCTACGGCGTATTGCCAGGCAGCTTTGGATAAATACTCCCCGTTTTTATGAGGGCTTTTTTGCCCCACCACACCGGTACCAAATTCCACAAAGGCCACATGATCGTTGGTAACTCTCACAAACCCTGCATTGAGTAGCGGCGAATAATATCCGTCCACTCCCGATAGCAGCTCCCCCGAATACACCGCCCCCATACTTACGATTTTTACTCGCACTACCTTGGCGCCGTAATCGGTGAGTTTTATCACCAGCCTCTTGGTCTTCTTTTCTATATCCTTTTGGTACCGCTTCAGTTCCTTGATGGCTTTGTCTATGCTTTTCGGGTCTAACGTTACGTTTATGGTTTTCACGATACATTCACCCGCCTAATAGCATAGCGGATACAATTCAAGGACTTACTTACCGCCGCCACCTCGTAGTTATGACTTTCCCCTGGATCTCTTCCCTCCAGCCATAAGCGGCTATACTCATCTATGGGGCAGGTCATATCGTGGGTGGACATTTCACGGTCGTAGTTTAAATCGGTACCAAAAGCCTGGGCGGATGCCTCCCCTTTGTTGGCGGATATACTCATTTTCCCTTCCTGGGGCTCTGAGTACCCTTTCACATCCACCGTATTCCCCCACTCATCGGTGGAGACAGATACATCCCTAAGAGCATACCAAAAGCTTTGTTGGTTTCGCTTTAGATCCCTCATACCACACCGCCCTTCGGGGTGATTTCCCTTAAGAGTTCTTCGGAAACACTGGCGCTGGAGTAAGTACGACTGACCCCATTTTCACTGTGGGCCGTTTCCCCCTCAGCGCCGATTTTATTGAACATTTCCACAGCGATGCGGATTTGCAGATCCTTGTATCTTGGTTCGATGTCGATAGGCTGCGCCCCGAAAGGATAACGCCTGGACAGAATGACGGCCTTGGCGCTCTCCAACAGATCCTCCAATTCAACATCCGATACGTTTTCTTTGATTCTTATTTTCAAGCGTTCCAGCTGTGTCATTCTTCCAGGCCTCCTTTACTAGGTATTAACCGGCAGTCAGCGTCATCTTGACAGCTTTGGTTGCATCGGTAAGTGCCACAAGATAGTATTTTCTGGAAAGGATAGTATTCTTACGGATGTTAGCATCTTCAGAATCTCTCGGAGGCTGTTCCACCTCGGTACCCTTCTTATTGAAAAGCGTTACGGCTTCCTTCGTACCGATGATGATCGTACCAGGCGTTGCATCCTTCTTGGTATAAAGGTTCACACCTGCAACCGTACCAACGTAACCGTTTTTAACAAACGCCTCAACATACTTCAGGTCATCTTTCAAGTTCTTACGAATGGATGCCATATCCACAGGGCTTACAAAACCAAAGATTGACACGTTCTCCAGGTTTTCAAGGTTCAGTTTTGCCTGGGCATCTACGAAAGTGGCAAATTCAAACTTGCTTGCTTCCACAGTAAGGGTCGCCTTATTAAACTCCGCATAAATTTCTGCATTTACCGTGTTGAAAAGGTCGGTACCCATATGTCTTGTACCCACAGGAACCAGCATAGGGTCAGTCATTGCCTGCTCATCATAGTATTCAAATCTGTTCTGAGCAAGAAGGATTTCATACTCCTTGTTTTCATAGCTTACTTCAATGCTCTTAGTGTTACCTTCCCCCATGGCAAGTTTTTGCGTACCATCGGTTGCACTATATACATTGATCTTACGTTTCATACCGGGAACGCCCTCAAGGGAATTATCCACAGTACAAAAAGGTTGCAAATCAAGGTGGGAATTGTATTGATCCTCTACCTCATTTGACAGATAAAAATTGTCATAAATTACGTGTGCCATAATTAGCTACCTCCATAAATTTGCTTATATTCTTCGGGGTGCTTTTGAGAAAATTCAAACCTTTCCATAGGTGTCATTTTTCTTAAAGCCTCTTTGGTCATTTCCACCCCACCTGTACCCGATGTCGGCGGGATAGGGGTATTTTTCACCGCTTCTGCAAGCACTGCCTTCTTTTGTGCGTCCACAAATTTTGCCTGTGCCTTGATTACAGTTTCGGTATCACCACTTAAAAGTGCGGTAGCAACCTCTGTGGCCAGTTTTTCATCATAGCCGATGGCAATCAGCCCTTTTGCACTTTCTGCGATTGCTTTTTCCGCCTTTAACTTGTCACGTTCTGCAACAATTTCCGCATACTTTTCTGCCTCAGCAGCCGCCTGTTGTTCTGCCTCTGACATATGTGCCCTCAATTGCTTTTTATAACCCGCCGCTTCACTTGCCACCTCATCAAACCTCTTTTTCAGGCTTTCATAAGCTGCCGTGTTGGCTTTAGGCTCCTCCACCTCAAGGGCTAAAATATCTTCAATTGTCATGCCTTCTGTATACTTGTCTCCAAGTAGTGATTTTAAATCTGCCATAGTTATTACCTCCGTGTGTTTTTCGCTGTTCTCTCAGCTTTTATATTTGCGATTTATGGCTTCTCTGCCAGTTTTTTCATTGTTTTATGGGTACTACATAGCACCTGCAATTAGGATGGGGCTTTGTGGGTATATCCGCCAGGAAAAAGATTTGGCCATCCAATTCCCCACAGATACTACAGGTTTTGTGGTCCTGTTCGGCAATCCACTTCACCTTCTTGACCCCCGCCCCCTTGTATACGATTTTTTGCACCGCATCCTCAAAAAGAATGGAATTGGTGACTACCTGATTTCTTAATAGCCTTTCGGCGGTCTTGTAGCTTTGAATTTTTGTGGCCACATCCGCTATCACCGATTCAAAAAGTCTGGCCTCCTTACGATCCAACTCCCTTTTGAATACATACTTGGTAGCCGGGTTATATTCCTCAAAGAACTCTTCTAGCCAGGCTTCATCCAAATCTCGCCTATCTCCATCAAAGCCCAAGGCAAGGGCCTCATCATAGATTTCCTGGGATAGTTCATGTATAATTTTCCCCAATTCTTTTTTGATGTCTTTGTAGGCGGTTTTATATAACTTCTTGATGTGCTTTTTTGTGCCCACAATGTTCATTTCATCAAAATGGGCCAAGCGGTTATGCCGAAACTCTTTTTGAAGTTTCGATGTTATCTTCGCCGCCGCTTCGTCCGTTAGGCGATACGGAGTTCTCATCCTCATCCTCTCCTTCCGCCTCATACAACCACTTACCCATATATGGCTTACTGTCGTTGTATACGCTTTGTGGGTCAGAGTACAATCCGCAATGGGTAATAGCCACCAACGGATGAATCCCCGCCTGCAATTGATTCATTAGGCCCTGCGTCTTCACTAAGAGACTATCGGTACGGTTACGGCTGAATTTCACATCAATATCCGATAACTTTAGCCTAGCCACTTCCCCCGAATCCATAAGCCCCGCAATGCGCAATACCACCTTCAGCATCTCCCTTTCGCTTTCGGTAAAGGTTTGCTCCATGCTTCTGGCGTGGGTTTCGGCTATCTGCCATCCGTTACTTAGCATAATAGCTTGTCCAGTATTGCCACCGGTGCTTTGCTCTCTGCCAGGTACCCCTGCGATCTGAAGGATTTGCTCATACAGATAATCAATCAGGGTTTGGGTTTGGGCTTGATCCAGAACGGCGGTTAAATACTGAACACTGGCAGGATTGCCCGGCTCGCTTTTGGTAAGAAGACCTAACTTATCTTTTAACTGTGCCATTTGCTCGTTATCAATCTCACAGTTATTCATCCATAAAATGGATTGCACAAACTGTGCCAAGCCGTTAAGTCTATCACTGGTAGCGGTATTCAGGGCATCCAGTAAAGGCAATACCCTTTCAAAGCAGCCCATTTTTTCGTTATCGTTTTTGTATTCGATAATGGGGATAACCCCCATGGGATTGGGCTGGGAAGCGATGATTTTAAAGGATGTCAATCCATCACTTTCCATTTCAAAATACAAAGAATTGGTATAGGCTCCCAATTTCACTTTGCCATCTTCCAGGGTCACATAGGATACCCCCACCGCAGGGCGCCTATATATATCGTTAAACCTCACCACAAAAGTGGTCATGGGGTTTAATTTCAGCATATCAAAAAAGGAAAGCCCGCTTTTGTATCTCTTGGGTAGAATGATACGATAGCCCACACCCGTTACCGCCAGGTCTTTTCCCAAGGCCTGGTCCTGGGCAGCTTTGCCTTCCTCAAACATCATTTCATTTAAGGCGGCAATCCTTTTGTCATCCACCTTACCTTCTTTTGCTCTTGTATCATTTGTGGCTCTTTGTACGAAAGAAATAGGCGATCCAAATACATAACCCACCTTAAATGCGGTAATTTCCGCTGCATGGTTTTCTGCGATTTTGTAATTTATCTCAGGGCGTACATCCTTTACCCTTTCCAGGATGGGCTGCCTGCCCTTTTCATACCTTTGTAAATACTCTATCTCTGAGGCATTTACTCTATGCACAGAGAAAGCATCCTCAATCACCTTGGCAATATTCTCTTTTGTGATTTGTTTTTCGTCAGTAAAGATGTCTCTGCGACCATATAACTCCATAGTTTCACCTCATAAAAAAAATAAGCCACTTAGTCCGAAGACTAAATGGCTCATTGGCTCAATTTCTTATTCAATTTGTAGTTCTACCTCTTTTCGGCATTGCTTACACCAGATATATACAACGCCTTTGGCCCCCACTCTCACGGATAACAACCATTTCCCGCATACAGGGCATTTGATCTTTCGTATCATATATCCACCTACCTTTTTAGAAAGGAGCTCCGATATTACCGCCTCGGAAGCGGGCGGCGATGAAGAAAACAACAAATGTGGTAATATCACTTTCTCTACCCATATTATACCATAATGTTCCGTAAAAGTAAATAGTTTTGCATAATATTCCGTTTATCGGAGCCATATTTCCTAAAAAAATCAGCCAATCCGAAGACTGGCTGAGTGGATTCTATTGGAATTTATTTATGATGTGATTAGTATATTCTCCAGAGAAAAAGCCGAAGCATAGTATGCAAGCACTGACGTTCCCACTGAATTTATATAACTTTCACTCAATGTTTGAGAGTGATTCAATTTCTCCACGAAGTCGCTAATCGTTGAGAAATAACGTGCAAATTGACTACTGCGTTCTTCCCAATTCACGTATGATTCAACAGATTTCGGAAAAGCGGGTGGCTGCCAGTTATTATACAGGTCAATTACTTGAAGGCTCCAATAGGAAATTGAATATGCATCGTTTTGCTTCACCGATATTTGGTATCTCTCAAAACAACTTTTCAGGCTGGATGAAAAAAGGCGGTGTTTTAAACAATACTCTTTTTCTTCCTTTGTACAATTATCCATTAACGACAACTTCGCACTTTCTACAACGAATAATTCATAGGTGTTGTCCCATTCACTATCATCAATATAACCATCTTCAACTCCGGAGCCTTTGTTGTAAACCATCAATGCGTTTTCTTCAACAAAGTCATCCGTAATAACGGCAGTAATATATTTTACCTTCTCATCCACCAAAGGAGCCTGTAATCCTTGAAACCATTCGCTGGTGTTTTTGTATCCGAAGTGATTGTCGGACTTAACAGCCACAAGATAGTATGTATCAATGTTTTCTGACTTGTATAGTCCTTCAGCTTCGCGTTCGTTCTCGAAATATCTTACAATCAAGTCATCTCCCAGAACAGCGCTTTTGCTTGCGTATGTTATTCCCACACAACTGTGATTAAATATGAGATTGGTGAAACATGCAATATATACGCCAATGATTAACAGAAAAACTAAAATGAACCACTTTTTCATAAAGACAATCCTCAAAATAAACTCATAGTTCGGTTTCTGCGAACAATAATACCACAAAAGGTATAAAATGTCAACTTTCCCCCTTAGAAACACCTTTCAAACACAACCACCTTATTCCCCA
>JAZRCD010000310.1:0-3389 GCA_045635425.1 Ructibacterium sp.
AAATAGATAATTTAAAAAATGCAAAAGAAACCATAGCCGTTGCCTGTGGGGAAAATAAGGTGGAAGCAATGATCGGTGCTCTGCGCACACAAATCATTGATACATTGATTACGGACGAATATACCGCAAGAAATATATTGTCGTTTATGGATAATAAATAGCGTTCTTTCTGTTCGTAACTTGATGAGAGCCATAAGACCCACATATTTCAGTGATTTCTTGCATTGATAAGACTATGTGAGAGGTGGGCTTTTGCGGTATAAAGAAAATGAGAGCAATAGTGAGGCAGAACGAGAAGAACTTATCCGTAATAATAATGTGAGTGAAAAAGAAAAGATTGTGTTTGTTAGTAAATATATAGTGGTGGTTCGGCGAGACGTGAAAGAGGAGTAACTCTTATGAACATTGAAAAAGGATTCCTGACACAATTATCCATCGGTGAAATCTCTATGGATTTTTCCGATGATATTTTCTTTGAAACGGACAAGAACCGATACCTTTTCTCCGAGATGGATTGCATCTTGGAAGATAATGTGTATCGGTACATAACAGAGGGTGCGGAGTTTTCGGTTCGGTATCACAAGGTAGAAGAAACCGCCTTTATCCAACGTGAAATCACCGCGCGGTTTGAAAGAGAAACCACCCTGCTTCGGGTTGGAACCAAAGCCCCCCAAGGGGAGGAAGGTTTCTTATATGAAACCTTTTACAATGCCTCCGCAGCGGCATTTTTCCGCAAGGGAACCATGGGTGTTTGTTGTGGATTTGAGAATCCCTATTGTAGGTTGGAGGATGGCTGGCTGTTCTTTGAACCGTCCATTATCTTAAAAGCGCAAGAAACCTTTGTGTGCGACCTTAATTTTTACGGAGTTTATGGATTGACAGGGGAGAAAATGCAACCCCGGTTGAATCGTTCCCAGATTCAAACCAATGACCGAAACCATCCCCGTTATCGAAACCCCGGCGAGGGAATTCCTTTGGACTTTGCTGAGATACAGGAGTTTGGGAAATATACCTGTCAGTATTTCGGATGCGACAAAAAAGAGTTTAAATTTATGATGTACGACTTCTTCGGGAATCTGCCCCAGCGTCCTAAGAACGAAGAAGAACTAAATCTTTATTTAAAACATATTGATACTACGGCGGAATTGGGATGCGACACCATTTTACTCAATCCCTTATACCCCAACGAAATTCCTAACGAAAGTGTGGATTCCTGCTGGGAACTCTTCCCCGAGAACACCTATGCAGACACCATCCTGCAATATGCCCGAGATAAAGGCTTGAAGATTGGTATGTATACCGGAACGGCAGGAAACGGCAGGTATGGAAACAGTTCCATGATTGGCTATGCACAGGTGGAGCAATGGAAGAAGATTGATGTTTGCGGAAACATCAGTGAAGAAAACTGCCTTGCAGACGATGATTTTGTAGACTGGTACATTCAGGTGCAGAAGAATACCATCCGAAAATATAATTTGGATGTGTGGAACTGGGATCCGGGTCCCGGCCATGGATTTTTCTGTCACAGTAACAAGCACGGACACCTGCCGGGCAAGGGTGCCTACAAGGGCTTCCGTAACTCGTTAAAGGTGATGAAAGCACTGAAGGACGAGTTCCCGAATCTGTACTATCAGGGATTCCACGGAAACAAGGAATATGGTCTTTGGGGATTTAAGTACATTGACCAACATGAGGCATTCTGGGAGAACGAAGTTTATGTGATGAATCCGGTCTACGAGGATCTTTCGGTGGATCGGTTGACCGCAGATAATATCCGTCAACAGGCAACTTGGAACTATTATTTTCGTTTCATGCCTGCCACCATGAACCATGGCATTGCCCATCGGATGGTGCAGGCAAACTGGATGGGAATGCTTGATCTTGATTTGGTCTTTGACCATACGGGATGGAAGTATGCCCTGATGTCCTCCATTGCCTATGGCGGTCCTATTACCAACACCATTGCTCCTCGGAACCCCAAAGAGATTTCGGAGTATTTGGAATTTTACAAGAAATGGATTCCCTTTGCCAAGGAGATTTTTAATCTCAGTTCCCACACCATTCCCTTTGGAAGTCAGGTGGGATGCGGTATTGATGCCGTGGCAAAAATTAAGGATAATGAAGGGTATCTGTTCCTGTTCAATCCTTTCCCCAAGAACCACACGTTCTCTTTCTCCTTTGATAAACGAATTGGTTGTATCGAGGATGGAACCACCTATCACACTGAGATGATTTACCCCTATGGAAAGAGTCTGAATTCCTATGGGTATGGCGATTGGGCGGAACTGGTGATTCCTGCCTACGAATGTCTGGTGCTTCGAGTTTCTTCTCAAAAGGGAGAAGATAACGAGGATGTGGTGACAAAACCTCTGCCGAGAGCATTGAAACCATCCGATGCGGGGATATATCCTTTCTATGCTTTTCCTGAAATCAAGGCGTTGTTGCAACGGGATGTGGTAACCCGAGAGGCTCTGGAGGTTCAAAAAGCATATCAAGAGCGGTTCAATCGTGTGAATGACACATGGAACCGCCCCGATCGGTTGTGGCTCTATGTGAGAGCGGAAGATCCATCACAAGGCGCAAAGATTTTGGTTAATGACACTGAGGTTTCGTGGCAACAAGACCACCTTGACCACAACGAACTCAGCGTAAAGGATATGGTGTTCGCGGATGTTACCGATGCTGTGATGTGGGATAAAGAGAATGTCATCCAATTATTCGAATTTGATGAAAGTGCGGTGTATCTGCATTATCCCAAGCCTCAATGCGAGGAACTTCCCAAAGCGGGGGAACCTTGTGAAGGCAAGGTTATTCCTGCCTTGCGCTTAAGTGACGAGGTGAAAGTTTTGTCGGCACGGATGAATGAGGATAATATTCTGGTTCCACAGATGGAAAATACCCTGACAGCAGAGGTAAATTTGCCGGCAGAGGAACTGGAGGGTGTTTATGCTTCGGTTCCCATCTCCATCGGAAAGACGGGGAACGAACTCAAACGGGATATGACACTTGTCTATGAGGATGGAGTGTGGAAAAAGACCTTCCAAAGCGGAGAGCGGATTCATTTGATTATTGACGATGAGAAGATTGCTCTTTGGGCAGTCGCAAAAGACGGGAAGTTGAGCAGGACTTATCATCTGCCCATTGATTGGGTTTTGAAATAAAAGGAGATTCTTTTGGGTAGGGTTTTGATTTGTTATATCTCGTATGAATGTTCCAATAACCAATCAATTAATTCAATACAGGAAGAAAACCATAATCAGGTCATTCCAAATATTATGAGGAGTGGCATCCTTAAAAGTAGTTGAATTTTAAGCGTAACGTATGTAATATTAAAATACCATCCGGGAGGTAAGACCTATGAATTTCGATAAACTGAAAAACTTAATGGA
>JAZRCD010000311.1:0-1717 GCA_045635425.1 Ructibacterium sp.
TCTTTTGCATCAATTCAGCGAGTATATTATAGGAAGAATGGGGATTCCTTATAAAGAAAAAGGAATCAACCTGATTAGTGTGGCAATGGATGCGCCTCAGGACGCAATCAATGCCCTGACGGGAAGTTTGGGAAAACTTTCCGGCATTACCGCCAAGGCGGCATACTCTAAAGTATAATAAAAATTCTAAAGGGAAAGACGATGGTCTGACTCTAAAGAAAGGATGAGAAATATGTATCAGTACAATCCAAAATCTTTAAAGGCAGAAGAGTTTATCAACCATGAGGAGATTTTAGCAACTCTTCAGTATGCTGAAGAACACAAGAATGATGTGGAATTGATTGACAGTCTTTTAGAAAAGGCACGGCCTAAAAAGACGGCAGATGGTGTTCATTGCGAAGGCTTGACCCATCGGGAGGCATCGGTGCTCCTTGCCTGCGATATTCCTGAGAAGAACGAAGAAATCTTTCGTCTTGCCGAGGAAATCAAAATGGCGTTCTACGGAAATCGTATCGTCATGTTTGCCCCGTTATATCTGTCTAATTACTGTGTGAACGGATGTGTTTACTGTCCCTATCATGCAAAGAACAAGACCATTCCTCGTAAGAAACTGACGCAGGAAGAGGTAAAGGCCGAGGTAATTGCTCTGCAGGATATGGGGCATAAGCGTCTTGCCATTGAGGCAGGGGAAGACCCTGTGCATAATCCCATTGAGTACATCTTAGATTGTATCAAAACCATTTACAGTGTTCATCATAAGAACGGCGACATCCGCCGTGTGAATGTGAATATTGCGGCAACTACCGTAGAGAATTACCGCAAGTTAAAGGATGCAGGTATCGGCACCTATATTCTGTTCCAGGAGACCTATCATAAGGAAAGTTACGAGCAACTTCATCCCACCGGCCCGAAACATGATTATTGCTATCATACCGAGGCAATGGACAGAGCCATGGAGGGTGGTATTGACGATGTTGGGCTGGGAGTTCTCTTTGGTTTGGAACTCTATCGTTATGAGTTTGCAGGACTTTTGATGCACGCGGAACATTTGGAAGCGGTTCATGGTGTTGGTCCTCATACCATTTCGGTGCCCCGAATCAAGAAGGCAGATGATATTGACCCCTCCGTCTTTGATAATGGCATTTCCGATGAAGTGTTTGCCAAGATTATTGCATGTATCCGTGTGGCGGTTCCCTATACCGGCATGATTATCAGTACCCGCGAGTCGGAGGAGGTGCGTCGGCGTGCCCTGCAGGTTGGTATTTCCCAGATTAGCGGTGCTTCCAGAACTTCGGTGGGTGGCTATACAGAAGATATCCGTCCCACAGATACCGAGCAATTCGATGTATCTGACCAAAGAACCCTTGATGAGGTGGTTCGGTGGCTGATGGAGATGGGATTCATTCCTTCCTTCTGTACCGCATGTTATCGAGAGGGCAGAACAGGAGATCGGTTCATGGCTCTTTGTAAGAACGGACAGATTCTCAACTGTTGTCATCCCAATGCCCTGATGACCCTGTCCGAGTTCCTGGAGGACTATGCATCCGAGGAAACCAAACTGGTAGGCTATCGGATGATTGATGAAGAACTCCGGAAGATTCCCAAAGAGAAGGTTCGTGGCATTGCGGAACAGAATATTTTCGATATAAAGAACTCCAACCGAAGAGATTTTCGGTTCTAGACAGTCGTGCTTGAAAAATTGCGATCTTTGCCCGAA
>JAZRCD010000312.1:0-8276 GCA_045635425.1 Ructibacterium sp.
TAATTGTCTTCCTAAGACCGCTTGGCCTCCGACTTCGGAGCCACTTTTATATTCTTGTTACCATTGGTACCACCCAGCATGCTGATGCTGTTTTCCGAAAGGGTAATATTGGTACGGGTACGATTGATAAGAACACCCAAAGAAGCGCCCTCGGTCAGCTTCGCACGGAAGCGAATGGCACTGGTCGTGCTCAGGGGGTTCCATCCGGGAGAAGCACCAATACCCCAACCAAAAGCCGGAGACTTACCTTCAATCGTAGGATTTACGACCTTCAACGCCATTTCACCGCTGGAATCATCAATAGCAAAGCCTTCACAAAGCGCAGTTTCTCCCAAAGCTTCACGAGTTCCAAGGTCTACCGCTTGTGCCTTGTAACCGGTTGCCTCACTGTCAAAGTTTTCATCAAAGGTAACCTTCAAATCTGTCTTTACCGCCTTGAACCCAAGGATACTCTCCAGCGTTAACGCGGTTTCTTCTTCTGTTGCAAAGACAGCGGTTGTGGACATGCTCACGAGAAGTGTCAGAGCCAACAAGACTGCTAAAACTCTCTTTTTCATTTTTACATCTCCTTTTGAATTTTATTTTTTCACTTATTCTGAAAACAGGCTTAAGGAATTACAGAGGGTTTCCCTTTCTCTTCCTGTCCAATCCCGGTAGGAACTCAGAATCATAACTCCTTGTTCTTGTTGCAAATGCAATCCATATTCTTCTGCTATTACTTCAGGCGCTATAAATTTTCTGTCATTTTTCTCGATTGCTTTTAGAGAAACCGTGGTATTTCCGGTACGGAAAATCACTGTACCGTTTTCGCCGTTCTCCACGCTTGCTCCGAGAAATGCTGCTGCACACTCAACTGCAACACCGCTTTCATTGACCACATTTTCCACACGATTTCCATACATCATCGCCGTACCGCTTTGAGGATGAATCAAGAGGGATCGTTCTAACAAATCGGTTCTGACTCCACGCATTTGCTCCAGATATGCTCTGGAATAAATATGCACCTGATCGTCACGCACCTGAGTGGTCTGCTTGGTCTTGGGGAACATTCCTACACGTCCTTTGTAGTCCGACGTATTATAGGTATCTGCCATATAGGAGTTTGCAATGAAGTATTCCGATGTGGTATAACCACCAAGGTTCATCTGGGGACATTCATCTGTGTTATTCTCAAACAAGGTTCCGATATACTCCCAGGTTTCTCCGTCATCCGCAGTTTTTGCAACACGCCAGTTTGTTCTTGGGAACTGGAAGCGCTCTCCGCCATTGGTATTATCCGCTGACCAAACAAGATAAATCTCTCCTGTTTCTAAATCTCTATCCATACCAAAACAATTCAATCCCATAAAGAATGGAGTCTCATGGCTATCAAGGGGATCCCAGGTCTCTCCGCCATCGGGAGATTCATAATACCGAATGGTACCAAGGTCTGAACGATAGTAAATTCTGGTAGAAGTTTCGGTTGCAATGACAATGGGCTCCTGCATATTGGTATAACCCATATTCTCATAGGTAAAGGTAAATCCCTCTGTCCAGGTCTTACCCATATCATCACTATACCAAACTGTAGCGTTACCATAGTTCTCGGAACGAATGGTAAAGGTACCAATGAAGAAAATTCTTCCGTAATCCTTACCGGGGAGCAAGGGTCCTTCTGTCAGACGGTGAATGGTATTACCATGTCCGTCATGTGCACCTTCTATCATAGCCCCCAGATACTCCCAGGTCTTTCCATCATCATAAGAAACAGCAATTTTTTGCTCGTAAGCAGGTCTGCCATAGGCTGTGTTACCCACCCTCTGACCTGTCTTTGCAATTAAGGCACCATTGCGCAACCGCAAAACATGAGGAGACATCCAACCATCTGCATCCAGAGCAGTCCAGGTTCTACCGCCATCTGTTGTTACACTACGGCCACCAAGGTTACCTAAAACAATACTTCCGTCTTCCCGTTCAATCATTTCTTGGGTCATTCCTACATGAACGGTATCCCGCACATCAATCAAGGGTTTGGTATCACCACGATAGGAGAAACTCTCGATGGAAGCCACTCCGTCGCTAATGATAAATCCAACCTTACCACGATGAGGGAAGGAATCGGTTTTGGAAAGAACCGGAGTGCCGTTTACATACAAGGTAACAACCTTCCCGGCTCCCTTTTCTTCTGCCGTAACCGCCAGATGAACTTTCTCACCAATTTTCCATTCACCATCTGTTTCAACTTTTGTTATTCTGGAATCGCCGTCAATACGGTCAAGAATTTCAAACTTTTTGGTCTTGAAATTATAGCCCGCTTTGGTATAAGTTTCGGAAACGGGGTGATTCAAGAGGAACCAAAAACCATCTTTACAATTTTTCAGTGTAACATCTGCTTCCATGCTGACATTGCCGGCAAAGGCGTTCAACTCGGTAATGGCATTTGTTTTACCAATGCCATTGATAATCATGGTTCCTTCGACATCATCAACATAGTTTGTGCTGCCTTTAGAATTCATCCAGAAATCCATGGAATCAGTCAGTCCTGACTGATTAAAATCATCCTGATACAGATACAGATCATTATATTCGTGTACCGCAAGATAGGAAAAACCATCGCCATCTCTAACGTCAACACCAAGAGTTGCTTCGCCGCCTGCTTTGACACAACGGAATGCAGCCAGGAACTTTCCGTCCGCATAAATGGTTCCCATGCCGGCCGCCATAGCCACCCTGTAATAAACCTCTCCCTTTGGCATTACTGCAACCTCATCCTCAAAAGGAACAGATTTTGAGTTGTTAGCAACCTGCAAATAGATTTTGCCATCACGCAATGTCAAATCCAAACCAAAAGCCGTATCGTTCACAATCAACTGACCTTGGTCGGTTTCACTTGCAATAAAATCGAGATTGTAAAAACCTTCCACATCAGTTAAGGGATACACAGCCTTTTGTACCTTCACATCTCGGTCTGTGAAATAACTTCCTCTGGATTCCGGAATACTCAAATTCCATTTCGAAATCCTCAAACCGTCTTCGCTTCTATCATTTTTCTTCTCACATGTTTGTGGTAAAAAGAAGGATTTTAGATGCTTACCGCCATAATACAAATCCGCAAAGGGACCGTCTGTCAAAATGGTGAATTTACCAATCCCGGCAGGGACAGATACCTCACCTTCTGCGGTGAAGCAAATCACACTATCACTTGTGTGCTTCACTTTCAGTTGATGGGTTCCGTTACTCAGTTCTACCGTTGCTGAACCGCCATCTCCTTCTACAAGATAGGATATCTCGTTGGAGTAGTGTTCTGAGATGTCCTTATCAGAAAATTGAGGTAAAATTTCCTTCGTTGCTTTTCCAAGAACCATTCCGTTTGTATCTTTACACACCGCAATCAGGTTCGCGCCCTCCGTTCCGGAAAACTCTAATTCTGAACGATAGGGTTCATCGGTTTGGGTCGCAACAGGCAAACCATTTAAGAAATATGCTACCTCTGCAATTTGGCCAAGTTTATCATAGGAATCCAGTTGTGCAACTATTTTATCCTTGGAAACATTTTCTATGTTAATTCCTACCTCTACCGGAGGAACTACTGTAATGTTGGATTCAAGACTCTTCCATTCTCCATAGGATGCGGTAATGCTATGCTTTCCGGCAGGAACATCTGTCAAGGAAACCGCATACCCATTCTCTTCTTTTCCTGTGGCAATGGTCTTGCCGTTGAGCTGATAATCTACATAAGGAACTTCGCTTGCAGATGTTACCTCTGCCTTCAAAGGTATCTCCTCTCCTTGCAGATATTCTCCGCCATCCAAGGCTTTGGGCAACTGAATATCTCCATTCCAGATGGGTTCATAACGAATCCAGTCATACTCAGTGATGGAACTAGCCGTTCCGGTACCATAAGTGGTGAGCTGAATGTGATAATATGCACGACTGCTGGCCTTCGGCACGATACTCCAAACCGGCTTATCATCTACATAAACTTGAACCCTTTCCTTGTTGTTGATACTCTTTAACTTGATGACATGCCAATCATCCCCCAGCTCTCCAGGCTCGAAAATATCGCTGACATCAGAGTCCCAGTCAAAGTATCGTTCACGCATACCCAGATCAACATAACCACCGGGCCAATATATCTTAATGCCCGTATCGTCACCATGTTCCACAAAGCGGAGCCTCGTTTCCACCATAAAGTCATCCGCAAAGCTTACGCGCAAAAACGCGGATTGCATAGCATAGTAGCCGCTGTTTTCACCACGAAGGATTCCGCTCTCTCGGTCAACACTCCAGATATTCTGACCGCTGAGTCGCCATTCGCTCAAATCCTCTTCCTCAGTAAAGTCATAAAATACTGTTTCCGGAGGCGTTGTTAAGGAAGGGGGATCTCCACCTGCCGCTGTTCCGGTTTCTCCGGCATAAGGACGTGCCGTGATATTACGAATGGTAAAGTCACTTAACTGTCCCTGCTTACCACCATAAGTACCTACCGTAATCTGGGCCGATGTTTTTTCTTTTTGGAATGTGATATTATCTGCAATAACACGGCCATTGGCGTATACAGACCCGACTGCGTTCTGAGCAATAACACGGAAGTCTGTTTCCTCATATCCTAAAGGATACTCAATCAAAACAGTTTGTCCGCTTTCGTCACGATATCGGATTCCGGTTGCCGAAAATACAAAGTAGGTACGATATACGCCGGTGTTTACAATCAAAAATTCGTAACCGGAATAAGAATTCACCTTTATCGTCCATTCTACATCAATGGCACCGTTAATAGGCTTAAACTCTTTGTTTACCGCTTTGACATCTCCGCCATTCTCGTGATACACATCACAGTAGAAATTGAGATTGCTTCCGTCATGAGTTATCTTACCGTTTTGCTGTGTTAATTCATAACAATCATACCATTGCGCCGCCGATACAGGAAGTCCACCAACGACACTAAAAAGCATACAAAATATTAAAAGAATTGTTATAGTTCGTTTCATTGTCTTCCTCCTTATTTCTCGTTAATAATGCAGACATAGTCCAATCTTCCTTGATAAGTTACCATAACGGCTCGCTGCCCCTGATTGGGATCTAAGGAATAGGGGGTCAAGTCCTTAACGCTTCCCTTACTGATTTCGACTTCTCCATTTTTCACATCATAAACAAAGAATACCGTCGAGTTTGTTACATAATAATTATGCTGATTCATAAGATTGCTTACGCCACCCACATCACTCGGAACCGAAGTGGTGTGGGAAATGATATTATTTGCATAGTTAAGCACTGTTCCATAAGCTGCGCGATGACGATAACTGTAATTGTTTCCGTAATCCTTTCCCTGGGTAACAACACGCCCGGTAGGTTCACCATCACCCTTACTGATTGCATAGAAAGGAGAAACAATGGCAATCTTTCCTTTCAGGTCGGTCTGGATTCTGATAATATCACCTAAAATCAAATCTGTGTCGGGGACATTGTCTGCCACCTGATATTCTGTGGTGGTTCCACCGCGACCTGACAGAGTTAAACGACGAACAACCTCGCCTTCCTCACTCAAAACCTTCACACTATCGGTAATAACATAAGGATACAAATCCTCACGAACCTCGGTGGGAATATCGTTATATACTACCGCATATCTGGCAACCTTGGTCTCCGGATCTACGGAATATCCCTCTACCTTGTACGTTCCTAAGTTGATCATGGTATCACCATACCACGCTTCGTCATCCCGATCTACCAACGGAGGGAAAATAACGTTATTCATATCGGAAACAGTGAATAACAATTTATCGCCCTTGAAGAAATTATAAGAGTAGGCATTCCAGAATCCCGGATTTGTTTCCGCAAAGTAGGTTCCGCCATCACTACTGTATGGCTCCAAGGAATCCTCAATTTCCTCTACCTCTTTCAGCATAGTATCCAAGTGAGTCAGTAAGCCATCACTATTGATACGGAATCGAATGGGCTGGGAATAAGGCCACATTCTATCTCCCTCTTGCATCTGTTGCTTCTCGGTTTCCGTCAGATCTGCCGCCAGCGTTTTGCGCCCTGCTGCAGTTTTCAGCCGACTCAGCATTTCATCTGTATTCTTAAAAGGTATTTCGTCAATCAAGACTTTATTTTTGGCATCCAGTTCTATAATCCCCTGACCGCTTTCTGCAATCTTAACAGACAGGCGACCGGAGAAGGAACCTCCTCTGTTGGTTGCCGCAACCAGATAGCCAAACCGATATCCATCGTTTTCAGCATGAATGATAGCCGCACATCTTCCGTCGTGCTCATACACTGTCACATGTTCACCAAGACGAAGTTCTCTGTCCATAGCTGTTGCATCCGTTACAGTGTATTGTGTACCGCCAATGGTAATCTGATTTTCCTTGATGCTCTCCACAGCACCTGAATATCCTTTACCCAAAAGCCAAACCTCTGCTCGCTTTGTTCCGCTGATGTTTTGTGTCACCTTCGCAGCAATAACGTCATTTTCCACCAAATGGTGCAAATAACCTTGTCCTACCTGCATCCATACAGTATATTGAACATCTTCATCAGAACCGCCAATACGAGAACCTACCGGGTACTTTCCATAGAGAATTCCCTTTTCCTTATCAACCTTACTCACCATCATGTATGTATAGCTTTCTACAAGTAAGACATCGTATACGCCATCCTTATTATTATCAATCAAAGTTACATTACCGGCCTCCGGCTTCAAATCCTCCGGCTGATAACTGGCGTGAGCAACACCGTTGATAATCACATCAGGAACAGAACTTAAGCGAACTGTCTTCTTTTTGTCATTTTGATAATAGTTAAAGACATCTCCATCTTTACCTACAATATCTTTGTCATTAATTGTAAGAACGGCTGTTCTCGCCTCATCAACATAGAGATACGCAATATCCGGACGGATTGATTCGCCATCTTTTGCAGCAATATAGAATATTACTCTTTTACCTAACAAGGTAGGATCATCATACCGGTAGAAACGATCACCGATTATAATTTCTCCATCTGCAACTGTAGAATTTGCCCGAATCAAGGTGGTACCTGCCGCACCTTCTACTAATCCGCTGTTTTTCACCAATCCGTGATATCTTTCAATAGCTAAAAATCCCTCTTGCACCCCATAAATTGCTTCATTGCTTTCAAATCCAACAACCTCAAACATTTCACTTTCTAAGGTTCGATATGCTATCAAAAGCATCTGAGCCCAGGTGACGGATTCCCCGAATTTAATACCATCGGTAATACCAATCTGGTTTGCTATTTTCAGAAAGGAAACATGCTTTCCGGCTTCACGATATCCTAAGATAACCGAAAAGACCTTACAAATTTCTAAAGGTGTTGCCTCATCATCGGGACGGTAAAAGCCATCTCCGTCTCCGGCAATCACACCCGTCTGTACCAATCCGGCCACATCTCTGTACGCCGGATGTTCTTTGGGAACATCATGAAAGAAAATCTCCTCTCCTTGATAAGTGGGCACCGCACTGACTCTTGCCGCAATTTGTGCCAATTCAGCACGGGTAACCGCTTTTTCATACGGAACGTCTTCTTTTATAATATCTAAATATCGAAGAAGTCCTTCTCCACCGCTATGGAGCAAGCTACCGGTGGTATCTGTAGCAATAACATCCATACCCAATAATTGAATGGGCAGAATCGTTATCATCAAAATAATACTGAGTAATCTTTTTGTCATTCCACGCATAAGCCTATCTCCTTTCATCGATATAGTTGTACAATCTATAAATTGCGGTTGACGCTTCTGCTCTTGTTGTAAACGCCTGAGGAGCAAAGTAATTGTCACCTACCCCCTGCATCAATCCACCAATATAAAGAGTGGAAATGCTGGAGTATGCATAGTCAGGAATTTCCCTATAGTCATTGAAAACAATGGCTGTTTTTACCACATCTACATCTACCCGGCAATATTTCAAAACTCTCTCTAAGATAACCGCCATATCAGCTCTGGTAATTTCCTCACCAACGCCAAACCGTTCTTCATCAACACCCTTGATGATGCCTAATTCATATGCTCCGGCAATATAACCGTAGTACCACGCATTATGATCAACGTCTCCAAAGGAAAGTTCTATATCAGCCGCAGGAATTCCAACCGCCTCCATAACAATTTTCAAGAATTCTTCCCGAACAATCGGGCGGTTGGGATAAAAGTTCCCATCACCATCGCCGCTTAAGACTCCACGAAGTTGCAGTTCCCGAATACTTTTCTTTGCCCAATCTACTGAGGATAAATCCTCAAATTCAGCAACAGCTTCTGCCGGTTTTCCGGGAATGGC
>JAZRCD010000313.1:0-11143 GCA_045635425.1 Ructibacterium sp.
AAGACCGCTTGGCCTCCGACTTCCACCATTATTCTGACGGAACCGAACAAAGTCATGAGCCTTTTGTCCGTTTAGATGTTGCTGACCCTTCTTCAGGTGAATGTGCAGATTCTGTGTGGGGTCATCATAGTTCATATCATAGGGCACATCAAAGTCAACGCCACCCAGAACATCAACAATCTCCTTGAAACCATCAAATTCAATCGTTACAAAATAGTGTACCGAAAGACCGGATATTTCTTTAATCTGACGAATCAGTTCTGCCTCCGGTGCATCATCTTTTCCGGATTTTACATTTGCCATACCAACGCCCATTGCCGCATTCAGTTTCTGGTACTCACCATTCATGCGCACCTTGGTGTCTCGAGGGAAGGAAAGAATATTCACTCGATCCGAATGTCCATCATAGGATAGCAACATATTGGTATCGCTTCGGTAACCGCCTTCATCCACACCGATTAAGAGGATGTTGATCATTCCCTTTTTCTCGTTATAGGTATCCAGTTCTGCAATTTCAACTGTTTCACCCCAACGAACCTCTGATACCTTCTTTGCAAATAACACTCCAAGTATGGTGGAGAGTATTAAGCAAGCTGCAATCAATATGAGTGTTGTTTGTTTTGCTACTTTCGTCATATCTCCACCTACTCTTCCTTTCAAACTAAATACATCTATTACTATTTCATAAGGTTATTATATAATAGGAAGTAATTCCTTGTCAATGTCATTTTCGATTGTTTACAAATTGTTATTAAAAGAATCCCCGCCAAATATCTTGGCGGGGATTGATCCGCAATGTTATTTATGCATTCTGGTCAAGAACACAGATCATTCTGATGCCACCATTTACCATGTGAATCAGAACCTTAGAAGGATTGGTTACACCTGCTTCGTTGTATTCAACCAAACCTCTCAGGATACCATCCTTATCTGCAGACATATCCTTTACTTCAAGTTCTGCACCGGTTTCGTCATATACGAATACGCGGCTGCTGCTGAAGCTGGAGAAGTTGAAGGTCAATGCAGAAGTGAGATCCACACCGGTCTGACCTGCAACAACACGGTCAGGCAGTACTGCGAAGCTGGTATCATCGATTGCAACTACGCTACCCAGAACAACTGTATAGTCTGCACTGAAGGGTGCGCTCATGCTGTTGGAGAAGATGCCGTAGCTATTGTTTCCACCTACACTATACAGAACATTCTCTGTCTTGATGGAGGTGAAGCCATCCTTATCGGTTCCGGGACGATAGATATCACCTAATTTCGGAGTCCAGGGAGAGGTGGGAGACAACCAGCTCTGCTTCTCCTGAGTACCGGAGGAAACGAAGCTTACCATACGTGTCATAACATCTCCGTTAGCAGGGTTCTGTGCACGCTCGGTGTTCTGAGACAGAACGTAAACGGGAGTGCTGTTATCTACATCGGATGCCGCACTACCACCGTAGCATACAACAACCTTTGCATTGTTGGTCTTACTTACATCGTAAGCTTCTACAAAGTACTTCTGGTTGTTCTTGAATACATCAGACACAGACTTCTTTGCATAGTCTTCGTAAGAACCTCTGTTGCTGGGAACAACGAATACGGTTGCACCGTTTACGTCGATCACCGCACCACCGGAGGTGGTCAGCTTCTTGGAAGCACTGTTATAGGTTACTTCATCCGCACCGGTGATGGTGTTGAAGAAGTACAGCTTATCGTTCTGTGCAGTAGCACCTGCGCTCACACTCTCAGCAACATAAACCTTGTCCAGAATGGTACCCTTTGCAGTGTTTCTGGTGGTATACTTCACTACCTGATGAATATCAGCAGTGCCGCTGTGGCTATCGTTGTTCTGTACGGATGCAGCCTGTTCCAGTCTCATTTCTGCTTCATCTACGCTGGAAACAGAAGGAGTAGCATTACCGTCGTAAATCTTTACATCGCCGGTCAACAGAACAGTTACCGCATTACCGTTCTGGTTCAGGATGCGAACTTCCTTGGTTTCGTCAAATACGCTGTCGCTGTTCTTAGCACCCATAATGTAGCCATAGTATACATTCTCTACAGATGCATTCTTCTTGTATGCAACGATATCGCCATTGATATCCTTGTAGTAGGTACCGGAATCCTGAACCTGAGGCTCAGGCATGATGGAAGACAAACCGGTCATCCAAGGAGCTGCCTTGGAGTAGTTGTACTTAACACCACCAATGGTAACAGAAGAACCAGCTTCAATGGAATTAATGGTTCCGCTTACGGAATCATTCACAACAACTGCCTTGCGGAGAATCTCGCCGCCATTGGAGGGATTGCTGGTTGCAAGACAAATGATGTTGCCAACGCCGATGGAACTGTAGTCCATGGTGTTTCCGCTGGCATTAACAATAGAAGTCTTCATGCTGTTGTCGTTTACATTCAGAATCAACTTCTTTGCATCACCGGTTTTGGTCATATCATCGATGATGGAATACTCAGAGGAAACCTTGCTGGATACATAGTATACTTCATAGGACTCGATGCTGATTACATCATACTTGTTGTCCAAGTCTGCATCCAAGAGTTTCAAACTTCCTACCTGAGGAATCATGCTAACATTGAAACGGCTTGCCGCGGCGGTGGGGCCGTAAAGTTTGCCATTGAAAAGAACGATGCTATCATCTGCAAGATTTGCGATGGTAGTTCTTCCCTGAGAGTTTTCGCCATAGTAACGAATCTGGAGATTGTTGCTGCTACTGGGTTCGATCATATCAGCATCGATAACCAACTCACTGCTGTTCTGTACCACATAGAGAACCAGGTCACGAATACCGGTACCCTTATCCTTGTAGTAGAACTCAATCTCATGACCAAGGTAACCCTTTACATCATCCTCAGTTACTTTGTAGGTATGAACTGCGTAGTTACCGTTGCTTGCTTCCAGACCCATGATCTGTACTTCGTTGTCACGAAGGAGAACATCGGGAGCCATCAGGCTGGATTCACCATTAGAAGCAATTCTTCCGCGACCCTTCTGATAATCTAAGTAATCGGTCAGGATGGTCTTGTTGGTTACTTCATCCTTTTCGATCAGGTTAACTTCCAGAGAATCGTAGAGCATCTGTGCGATACAAGCACGGGTTGCAGGGGTTTCTACCTTACCTAAGCTGTAAGCCACATCGGTAATACCCAGTCTGCCTGCCTGCGCCACATACTCACCGTACCAGGGAGTACCGCTAACATCCAGATTATAACCCAGAGTTGCAACAATCATCTTCAATGCTTCTTCGTAGGATACGTTTGCATTGGGACGGAAAGTTAAATCCTCATAACCGTTGATAATCTTCTTAGCGTATGCAGTATTGATATCGGGGATTGCCCAGCTGATGCTGGAATCGTTATCATCCACATCGCCAAAGGGAAGGGAAGCTGCAGTAGCTGCACCAACGCCGCCCAGATTCAGGGTACGCATCAGCATTGCGGTAAATTCCGCTCTGGTTACGTTCTTCTCGGGACCAAAGGTTCCGTCAGGATAACCATTGATAATACCCATCAGGTTCAAGGTTTTTACCGCCGGCACATAAATCGCATCTGCACTTACGTCAGAAAAGGCATTCTGCTTGTCCGCAGTAGCAGTTGCGGTCTCATCAGCGAACACAACCGGTGCCATACAAGTAGCCAACATCATAACAGTCAGCACAAGTGCCAGCATTCTCTTTGCTTTTTTCATCATTTCTATTCCTCCTATATTAGAAAATTAATACATGACGACCTCTTACGAATATAAGTATATATTCGTTCTAACATTTTATCATGAAATTCCCCAAAAGTCAATAGGATGCCCCCGTTACATTTTGGTTACGTTTGTAACTCTTTCCTGTCTCAGGAAGGTATCCACCTCTACCGGCTCGTCTGTTTTTATCAGCACCGTACTTTGAGGACGGTTGGCCACTTCCAACGGAGCACCATGCTCGTCATAGAGTTCCTTCACGGTTTGGCTAAAGAATTTCCCCACCGGTCGAACAAACTCGACTGTGCTCCCACGGAAAAACCGATTCTTCTGGATCACCTTGGCAAGTTTTGTTTCCGGATCATAGTCAACAACAATACCCACCATCTCATAATCTCTGATATAACTGCTGGTGGCATAGTTCTGTTCTGTTGCGCCGGGTTTTCCGAAATAAAAACCGGTGGTATAATCACGATGGCTTACCTTTTTGATCTCTTCTAACCATTCGGGGTTTACCTTATAATGTTCCGGATCTTCAAAATAAGCATCAATGGCTTGTCGGTATGCCCGAACCACTGTTGCTACATAATACTCCGACTTCACACGACCCTCAATCTTGAAACTGGACAATCCGGATTCAATCAGTTTATCCATATGCTCAATCATGCACAGGTCTTTTGAGTTATAGATAAAGGTTCCTCTTTCGTTTTCAAAAACAGGCATGTATTCACCGGGGCGTTGTTCCTCCATCAGGTGGTACTTCCACCGACAAGGGTGGGCGCAATTACCCTGGTTGCTGTCTCTGCCTGACATGTAGTTACTGAGCAGACACCGTCCTGAATAAGAAATACACATGGCGCCATGCACAAATGCCTCCAATTCTAACTCCTCCGGAATTCGTGCACGGATTTCTTTGATTTCAGCAAGACTCATCTCTCTTGCAAGAATCACACGCTTAGCACCCATCTCATGCCACATCCGTGCGCTTCTGTAGTTTACATTATTCGCTTGGGTACTTACATGGATTTCCAGTTCCGGTGCCAATTCCCGTGTCACCTGAAACATGCCAAGGTCAGAAAGGATAATGCCGTCCAACCCAAGATCTTTTACTTCGAGTAAATACTGTTCGTATGCATCAATGTCCTCGTTATGAGGAATAATGTTTGCAGTCAAATACACCTTTCCCCCACATTCGTGAGCAAAAGAAATTCCCTCTTTGATTTCATCCAAAGTAAAGTTTTCTGCCGCAACCCGCAAAGAAAACTCTTCTCCACCAATATAAACCGCATCTGCACCATAGAGAAATGCTTTTTTCAATTTTTCCAGATTTCCGGCAGGTGCCAACAATTCCGGTTTCTTCATATGAATCCCTCCGCTTATTTAAAACGCCTACACCCGAGGGCGTAGGCGTTATTATTAACGATATTTTACTCCTAAATATTCGCAAATACCTCTTGCAATAGCTTCTGCATAAAGTTGCTGATAAATCGGATCACTTAACTTCTTCGCATCACCGGCATCATCAATGAATGCAGTCTCTATCAACGATGCTACCATGTTGGTATACTTAAGAACCGCAAAGGTTGCCGATTTCACGCCTCGGTCGTCTGTGCCGACCAATTCAATCATGTTATCCTGAATCCGTGTGGCCAGTTCCTTACCGCCCTCCGAGTTGTAGTAATGGTAAGTCTCTGTACCTTTACCGCCACCGGCATTGCAGTGGATCGAAATAAACAAGTCCGCATTATTCTCATTGGCAAGGTCTGCACGTTTACGCAAACTGTCACTGACCGATACCGTTGATACATTGTCCGTCTTTTTATTTCGTGTCATCATAACGATAATGCCATTGGCTTCCAACAAAGGCTTTACCTTACTTGCAATATCGTATGTAATATCCTGCTCACGCAGTCCGTTTCCGACTGCACCTGTATCTGTTGTGTCATAGTTATGACCGGCATCGATTACTACCAAGAGCTTACCATCTGCCCTCTTAGGCACCTCTGTAGGCTTCGTTGTAGGAGCCGGTGTAGGAGTAGGTTCCGGAGTAGGTTCCGGAGTGGGTTTCGGAGTAGGTTTTGGAGTAGGCTCCGGAGTAGGTTCCGGAGTGGGCGCCGGTGTAGGATCCGGTTGTTCAACTTCCGGTACCGGAGTCGGTCTTGAACCGGTACTTCCTACATTTACCGCATCTTGTACCTCATTTTCCAATCCACCGTTTACCAACAGCGCATTGTAAATCACCTGTGCCACAAAGGAACGCTTCGCAGCATTTCCTACCCGAACTTGAGTACCTCTTAAAAGATACGCTTGTTGTGCCACATTCAAATAACCGGAATACCACTTGGGGCCTTCCGAAGAAAGGCTCTCGTTTCCGATGCCCGATGCACAAACCACCATCTTGACAGCCTGCTCATCGGTAACATTTTCGTTGGGGCGGAAAGTTCCGTCCTCCATACCATTGATATAGCCCATTTCATAACAGTAAGAAATATACGGATATGCCCAACCGTTACGATCCACATCAGGGAAAGGAAGTTTTACCGGGCTGTAATACCCCGCATTATAACCATTGGCTCTTGCCAGGAATGCACAGAACTCTGCACGGGTAGCTTTATCATCCGGTGCAAAATTGCCGTCACCACGACCTTGAACCCAACCTTGGTTGCTCAATTGATCTACCGCCTTGTAGTAAGAAGCGGTAATCGATACATCATTAAATTCTAAACCAAATGCCTGAAACGGAATCGTAATCAACAAAAATGTCATCACAATTGCCATAGCAATTGTTCTTCTTCGGTTCTGCATGTTTATCACCTCAAATCTCATTTGCCGCATGCAAACAGGAACCGTGTCATAGCCACATAATGACCAGACCCATTGTACCACACTTTATGTTAAAAATCAAGCCCCAATTTTCACTTTTTTATTTTTACTGTTTTTACGTTTACAGAAAGGCTGTATAAATCACCGTAATCAATCCTGCAACCCCAAGGGCAACACCGCTCATAGCACCTTCAACATCACCTAACTCTACCGCCTTGGTAGTCCCTAAGGCGTGACTGCAGGTGCCGATGGCAAGTCCTGCTTCCACGGGATCCTTAACACCGAAAATCTTAATCATCAACGGAGCAAACACCGCACCGAACACACCTGTAATCACCACCGCTGCAACCGTCACCGAAGGTAGCCCTCCACCCTGCTCTGAAAGTGCCATCGCAATGGCTGTAGTGACAGATTTGGGAAGGAGAGATGCCAACAGTTCCTGATCCAGAAAAAACAAACGGCAAAGAAAAATAACACACAGCATAGACACGGCAGAGCCAACGGCGGTTCCAAGAAGAACCGGTAACCAGTTTTCCTTCAGCCGGTCAAACTGCTGATAAATCTTAATAGCAATCAGCGCGGTAGCCGGAGCCAGGAAAATGTTAATCATATCCCCACCGACTTTGTAGTTTTCATAGGGGATATCAAAAAGCAGTAAGAATGCAATAATCAAAAGAAAACCCACCATCATGGAATTGACCAACGGGGTCTTTGCTTTTCTGTTCAACCAAACTCCCACACCGTAAAAGAATACGGTGATAGCAATTCCAAACAAGGGAGACTTGGTCAGTCCCATTAAAATAGTTGTCAGATTATCCACGACGACCCCTCCTCTCTTGACTCTTCTTCTGTAAAAAGACCGTCAATCGCACGGTATAGGCCGTGACCGCAAAGGTCAGTATGGTTGACAGAATACAAATCACAAAGATTGGAATCAGGGCGCCTTGAATTTTTCCAAAACAATCCATCAATCCCACTGCCGCCGGAATGAAGAAAATTGCCATATTCCCCAAGAGGAAATTTCCGGTTTCTTCAACAGATGACGGCTTCACAATCTTAAACAAGAAGCCGAGGAACAGAAGAACCATGGCAATAGCACTGCCGGGGAATGCAAAGGGGAGCAATGCCGCAATACCTTCCCCTACAACACAAAGGAAAAAAATTCCGCCAAGTTGTAATAATATTTTCATAATGACACCTCTTCCTGCATTGACACTCTGCCAAGCACTGTGATACAATACTCTTATTGTAACGAAATGGAGATTTTTTATGATACGGAAAGACTACGCCTGTTGTTTTACAGGGCATCGCATCATGGCAAACGAGTTCCAAGACGTTCTTCCCGATCGTCTGGAACAGTTGATTCGCAAACTAATCAGCGAAGGGTTCTTGGATTTTATATCCGGAGGCGCTTTGGGGTTTGATACCCTTGCCGCCGAAATTGTCCTCCGTCTTCGGGAGGAGTTTCCCCAAATCCGACTGATCATGGCACTACCCTGTCCCGACCAGACAAAGGGGTGGACATCTGCCAACAAACTTCGGCATGAGCAAATCTGCAAAAAAGCAGATGCCATACACTATATTGCCGATCACTACTCCGTCAGTTGTATGATGCAACGGAATCGATTTATGGTAGATAACAGTTCTGTTTGTATCTTCTATTTGACCAATCAGCGGAGCGGAACATACAAAACTGTTTCCTATGCCATGGAGCAAAATCTCAAGTTATATAATATCTTATCCTCAAAATAGATTTTCATCCCATCCAAAGACTGCATAAGACTGCGGCAAAGAATTGCCGCAGTCTTTTAGTTTGTTTTCAAATAAATCATTAAGACAGCAATATCCGCCGGAGATACACCGGAAATTCTGGATGCCTGACCCAAAGATTCCGGCCGAATCTTATCCAACTTCTGCCGAGCCTCCAGACGGAGACCGTCGAAGTTCAGATAGTCTATATCCTTGGGTAGTTTCTTTGCCTCTAACTTCTTCAGTTGTTCTGCCTGGGACAACTGGCGATTGATATATCCCTCATACTTAATGGAAATCTCTGCCTGCTCCCATACCTCCTTGGGAAGTTCCGGGCGCTCCTTATCAAAGGGTGCCAGGGCAACATATTCCACCTGAGGGCGCTTCAAAAGTTCCGATGCACGGATGCCGGACTGTAACGGCGTGCTTCCTACCGATGCAAGATAGTCCTGCAATTCCTTGGTAGGAGAAAGACTCACCTTACTCAGTCGCGCAATCTCTTCCTCAATTTGTTTTTTCTTTTCCAGGAATGCCTGATAGCGTTCTTCCGAAATTAAACCAATTTCATAGCCCAAAGGCGTCAACCGCAAATCTGCATTATCCTGACGAAGCAATAGCCGATACTCCGACCGAGAAGTCATCATCCGATAGGGTTCATTGGTTCCCTTGGTTACCAAATCATCAATCAGGGTACCAATATATGCCTCAGACCGATTCAGAATAATCGGTTCTTTCCCTTGCAACTTTCTTGCGGCATTGATACCGGCAATCAAGCCCTGTGCCGCCGCTTCTTCATAACCGGAAGTTCCATTAAACTGTCCTGCACCATAAAGTCCCGGAACCTTCTTCATTTCCAGAGAGGGTTTCAACTGTAACGGATCGGCACAGTCATACTCAATGGCATAAGCATTCCGCATCACCTGTGCATGCTCAAAACCGGGCAGGGAATGAATCATCTCAAGTTGAACATCCTCGGGCATACTGCTGGAGAACCCTTGCAGATACATCTCTTCAGTATTCAGGCCCATGGGCTCCACAAAGAGTTGATGACGTTCCTTATCCTTGAATCGAACAATCTTATCCTCAATGGAAGGACAGTATCTGGGGCCTATACCCTTAATATCTCCGCCGTAAAGGGGAGACCGATGAAGATTGTCCAAAATAATCTGTTTGGTCTTTTCGTTGGTATAGGTCACATGACATTTTACCTGATTGAAAAGTTCCCCTGTGGTCTCGAAGGAGAATGGGGTAATCTCATCATCCCCCACCTGTTCTTCCAGTTGGGAAAAATCAATACTTCTTCGATTGATACGCGGCGGAGTTCCCGTCTTAAACCGAACCAACTCAACACCGATTTTCTGAAGGTTCTGAGAAAGTTCGTTGGCAGGGAACACCCCGTCAGGACCGCTCTCCTGACTGAACTCACCGATGGTAATCCGACCCTTCAGGTATGTACCCGTACAGAGAATGGCCGCCTTACAAAGATATTCCGCACCGCTTCGGGCAATGACAGAGCGGACACAACCCTCATCATCCAATGTCACGTCCACAATCTCTGCCTGACGCAAATCCAGATTCTCAGCAAGTTCCAGACGATGTTTCATCTCTGTCTGATAGTTTCTGCGGTCAATCTGCGCCCGCAAGGAATGAACCGCAGGTCCTTTCCCTCGGTTCAGGATACGGGATTGGATAAAGGTTGCATCTGCCGCCTTACCCATCTCTCCACCCAATGCGTCGATTTCACGCACCAAGTGTCCCTTTGCCGTACCGCCGATACTGGGATTACAAGGCAGATTAGCCACCCCATCCAAACTAATGGAAAACAAGCAGGTGCCAAGCCCCAACCTGGATGCCGCAAAGGCGGCCTCGATGCCGGCATGTCCGGCGCCAACAACCGCTATGTCATAGGAATCTGCAATAAACAAACGCTCACCTTCCATCTTTCTACTTTCCTGTTTCTTAGAATAAACCGGTAATCTTACCGTTTTCGTCGATATCCATCCGATTTGCCGCAGGAACTGCAGGCAGACCGGGCATGGTCATCACATCACCGGTCAGGCAGACTACAAATCCTGCACCTGCCGAAACCCGTACTTCCCGAACTGTAATGGTGAAGTTTTCGGGGCGTCCCAAGAGCTTGGGATTGTCCGAGAGAGAGTACTGAGTCTTTGCCATACAAACCGGAATCTTATCAAAGCCAAGTGCTGTCAATTGCTTGATTTCATTCTCGGCTTTTGCAGTATAAAGCACATCATCTGCACCATAAATCTTCTTTGCAATGGCAAGAATCTTTTCCTTGATAGGAAGTTCTGCATCATAAATGGGTGCAAAGTTCTCACTGCCGTCTGCCTTTTCGATGGTTTCTACCACCTTGTTGGCAAGGTCGATACCGCCTTCTCCACCCTTGGCAAATACTTCACACAAAGATACGGTGACACCCTTTTCGTTACAGTAGTCCTCTACCATCTTCAACTCGTTATCGGTATCGGTACCAAAACGGTTGATAGCAACCACAACGGGAAGTCCGTACTTCTGCATATTTTCAATATGGGCACCTAAATTCACAATACCTTTTTGAAGGGCATCCAGATTCTCCTCAGCAAGTTCTGCCTTGGGAACACCACCGTTATACTTAAGTGCACGGATGGTAGCAACCAGAACTACCATGCTGGGCTTTAAGCCACCGTAACGGCACTTGATATCAAAGAACTTTTCTGCACCCAAGTCAGAGCCAAAGCCCGCCTCGGTAATACAGTAGTCTGCCATTTTAAGTCCCAACTTGGTTGCCTGCACCGAGTTACATCCGTGGGCAATGTTTGCAAAGGGACCGCCATGCATCAGGCAGGGAGTGTTTTCCAAAGTCTGTACCAGATTGGGCTT
>JAZRCD010000314.1:0-3207 GCA_045635425.1 Ructibacterium sp.
GAGCACTGCTTTAAGTGTTTTAAAACCGCAAAAGTGTGCCCTTGGTGTGGGCATGAATATGCTGTAACCGCCAGAGAACTAAAACAGATAAAGGATGTGGAACTCAAGCGTATTGAGGCCATTGAAAAGGAAGAGCAAGAAAGACAGAGAAAATTGGCCCGCCAGGAGCAGGGGAACGCACAGTCTTTTGAGGAGCTGATTGCCCTGGCAAAAAAGAGAGGGTACAAAAATCCCGCCGGATGGGCCTACTTCATTATGAAAGGGAGAAGGTAAATGGAACTAAACAGGATATATAACATGGACTGTGTTGAGGGGATGAAGAGACTTTCCAGTGACAGCATTGATATTACTGTTACTTCGCCTCCTTACGATAATTTACGAACATATAACGGATTTACTTGGGAGTTTGAATCAGTAGCCAGAGAGCTGTTCCGTATCACAAAGCAGGGCGGCGTGGTGGTATGGATTGTCAACGATTCCACGATTAAAGGGAGCGAGACGGGTACGTCATTTAAGCAAGCGCTGTTCTTCAAAGATTGTGGATTTAACCTGCACGACACTATGATTTGGAACAAGGGAATATTAACATTTCCCAATAAGCTTCGCTATCATAACGGGTTTGAGTATATGTTTGTTTTTTCGAAAGGAAGCCCTAAATCGGTCAATTTGATACATGACAGGCCCAATAAGTATGGGGGAACAATAATTCACGGCAATGAGCGACAGAAGGACGGAAGGTTAACTCGACAATCCGGCCACGGAAAGAGGGTAATAAAAGCGGTTGGAGCAAGATTCAATGTTTGGGATATGCCTTCGGTCCAATCGAGCAAGGAGAGGACTGGACATCCAGCACAATTTCCTGAACAGCTGGCCAAAGACCATATTATTTCATGGAGCAATCCTGGGGATGTTGTTCTTGATCCCTTTATGGGAAGTGGTACCACAGCCGTTGCGGCAATCAGAGCGGGTAGAGATTACATAGGTTTTGAAATTTCAAAAGAATATTGCGAGATTGCAAAAAACAGAATAGAAAGTGGGGTATTCCAATGATAGAAAGAAAGATAGCAGGAGAAATTGAGATGCAAGAGAGAATTGAACTTTATAGAATTATTATTGATGCGCTGGAAAAGAGGATTCCTTTTAAGCCGCATCGTTTTATGTACTATGAGGGACAATGTAAGTGTGGGGCCGTGTTTATGGACCGCACTCACAAATACTGCACCAACTGTGGGCAGAAATTGGATTGGGATAGATAACTATGGAAAGAGCGATTCAGCAGCAAATACGCCTGGAATTATCTAAATACGGCATTGTATTGCGATTAAATTCCGGAAAAGCTTACGGTGGCAACAGGGTGTGGGACCCGAGAAGACAACAGTATATCTTAACAGATCTTGCTACCATTGCCCTGTGCCCCAAGGGGACCAGCGACCTTGTTTTCTTCGGTCATAACGGAGTAACGGCATTCATTGAATGCAAGGACCAAAAGGGGAAGGCCAGGGAAGAGCAGAAACAGTTTCTTGAAATTATGAAATCCTACGGATTCCGGGCTGGGATAGCCAGATCCGTGGAAGATGCACTAAAGATTATTGGAGAAAACCATGAATAAAGATAAAATCCAAAAAGAATTTGCAACAAGACTGGTCGCAGCTGTCATTGAGAGAGCCTGTGAGGACTACAAAATTGCATTAAAAAACAACTATGTTGGCGATGCCCAGCGGTTGGAAGATTTCTTCCTCTCCACGGAGGGGCAAACCATGTGCCGGGGAAGGGGACGGTACATTATTGATAGATTGAGAAAGGAAGTAATAGAAGATGACAATCGGAGAAGCAATGAGAGATGCAAGAATGAGGAGAGGGGTAAGCATCGTGGATCTTTCCGTAAAAACCGGTATTTCGGTGGCCTCAATCCAAGGGTTCGAAAAAGACCGTCACGCACCTAGCATACACTTTGTAGAAGCCATGGCAGATGCCCTGGGGATGAGCATTGATGATTATATCGGGCATAAAGTAAAAAAAGAATCCAAAGTTGGCTGAATGCTAATAGGCTACAATTGCCGTTGCACAACCACGACTTGGATTCTAGAGGAACTGAGTTATTGTGGCGCAATTTGCTCCCAAAGAAGCCATTGCCAAGTACTCCACATTCTCCTCAGTTCGGGGGCATTATATCATAGGGGTTGGTATTTGTCAAGTGGACAAATGCGAAACCCCGCCTGGTTCCGTCAAAGACATGGCTGCAAAAGAGCCTTTCCTTGACCCAGACGGGATTTCCCTAAACAAGGCACCCCCTGCCACCGGACCATCGCAAAGCGAGCCGTTTCAAAATGCAGGGAATGCTTTTGTGTAGATAGTGTACTGCAAAAGGTAAAATTTGTCAAGTGCAATAAAAAAATAACAGAAGCTCCCGTTACTATGGCGAGTAAAGATACTCCCAACGTAGGCAAGATGCTTCTGCTAAGTTGGAAACGTCCAAGTGAACTCTTTGAAAATCAAAGGTTCGGGGCAGAATTCCAACTTCTCTACCAAAGTAGCACAAAACGGCAAAAAAGTCAAGTATTCCCTTTCTGATTCTGACGGCAAGCAGCTTTCCAAGGGACAGCAGGAGTTCTTCAAAGACTCCCAGGCAAGAAACGAGGATGGTAGTCTTGTTCGTGTCTACCATACTTCTCCTACTGCTGGATTTACTGTCTTTGAGGGCAGCAAGGGTGACGGTAACTACAAGTTCGGTGAGTATGGTGGAGGCGTTACCTACTTTACCGACAATAAGGAAATGTCTTCTAGTTATGCTCTCTCTGATAAGACTGTGGACACCAAAAAACTCTCTACCTTTGAGGATGCAAAGAAGTGGTTAAATGATATCGGTGGTAGCTATGTGGAGATTCGCAAATCTGGCAGCGGTTATAAAGTTGTTTACAGCGATTCTGATGCTGAGATCCTTTCCTACCAGTCCGAAAACGATCTTCTGAGAAACCTGAAGAAAGATCTTAATGCTGAAATTGTCGGCAGAAGAATACACGGTCAGTACGAGGGCTATACAAACATCAAGAATCCTTATGTTGTTGATGCCGAGGGTGCTGTTTGGCGAGACATCAATCTAAAGAAAGAAGAAAAGCATTCTTTACAGGACTTTAGAGGACGGATTGAAACGCTTTCCTCTGAAGAGATGGCGTATCTTGAGTCGAAATACAAAGAAGCGCTACTGGG
>JAZRCD010000315.1:0-1898 GCA_045635425.1 Ructibacterium sp.
TGGAAACGGAAACATTTCAACAGTGTATGTGACAAAGGTCTACAAGAATTCAAGAAACGAATCTTTTGGTGATTCCGTAATGAGCGGCATGCAGGAAGCAATGCTCCCGGCATCAAAAATTACCAGCGGTATTTATCGTCAAAAAGCCATAAGAGCAATCAAGAAGAGAAATCGTGTGCTTGGATATGAATCAGACTATATCCATACTTTGTCTAACTACAGTGCAGGAAATTCCATTACTGCAATGGGCTTTACCAGTGAAGCATATTTTTTTGATTACATTGTAAAATATTGCAAGATGGAAATAAGAGCATTCAAGATTGCGCAGAAGTTAGGGGAATTGTCTCCAAAGTTGATGGAATTGTTGGAGAATCCGCCACATCCGGCAGAGGGACACTACAGTAAGGTATTTTATGTGATTCGGGTTAATGCAATGTGTATTTTTGAAAGAGTAAAAGCACTTATAGGGAAAAATGCATAAAAAAGAAGATTAAAATATAAAACCTACGTAGTTGATATGACCTTCAATTGTTAGACCAATTCTAACGATTGGAGGTCTTTTTTATTATGTAAAATGTTTTTTGTGGTCTTAATTTGACTTTCATTTTTTCGTATTCTATAATGATAATATATATGCCTCGGGAGGGATTTTACAAATGAGTAATGTAAAAAACAGTGCAGAAATACAAGAACTTAAGGTTCTTCGTGAACATTTGAAAAATTGGGAATCAGCAAAAAGTACGGTTGCATTTTATGAAAAAGAAATCAGCAATGCAAAGTCCAGATCTTCAAAGGATGTAAAGGTGGCAAATGCGCCTACGGATCAGAGAGATAGGGAATATAATAAATATAAAGGAGAACAAAATGCCCGTACCGCCACCATCTGCGGAATCATAATAGCAATATCCGTTGTTGTTTTAATAGCGATGGGTATTTGCTGGCTGTGTATGAGCGGAATTTTTGTAAAGGATACTTATTTGCAGACTCCGGAAATTATAAGAGAATATGCCGGAGAATATTATATGATATCCGGTCACAAAATGAACAGTTGCTTAAATATTACTTCCTGCAATAAAAAAGGGGTTATTGAAGGCACTTATGAATTCTATGGAAATGACCAATATACCGGCAAGTATGTTTCCGGTAAATATTCTGTTAAAGGAAAAATTACAGGTAAGAGTAAAGAGGGTTATGTAAACGCAACCATCAAATTTGATTCCTGGATTGAACAACCGGCCGGATACAGGGCAACTGAAGAAATGCAGATTAAAATATATGACGATTATCAGGTGGTTCGTTGCTTTTCCAATAATATGTGTCTTTATGCCACAGACTATATGGGCAAAGTCAGTGTTTCCGATTTGAATACGCCTGAGATTATTCAAACATATAACGGGGAATTTACACCAAACGGAAAAAAAGGAAATGCCTCCATTACGATAAACCATTGTGATGAATCCGGACGGATTGACGGTGTTTTTGAATATACCTTTGAAGAGGGAAAGGGAAAATGGAACGTAACCGGCCAAATCCTTAAGAAATACGGCGACGGTTCTGTGATCATCAGTTTAAATCCTACGGAACAGGTCTACAACAGTTACATGTTCTACTATCCGTCTACTATGGAGATTGAAATTTACAATGATTACAAGTCCTTGGATTGCAAGAATGAAATGCATTGGTTCTATGAGGATACTTACTATGCGAAGAATCCGGAACCGAACAAAACGCCGACACAAATTTTTGTAAGAAAAGCAGCGCCGATTGTATTTCCGGCGTATATCGCAGCGGTAGTAGTGATATTGGTTATTGTATCCTTGAAAAACGACCGTCTTACTCCGGAGCAAAAACAAAGATTAGCGGAATTGGATAAGAGGGATGAAGAGAATAGAATAAAG